>CAZDYB010000095.1:5509-11435 GCA_964509045.1 uncultured Akkermansia sp. | reverse complement strand
CACCCCAAGCACCTCGCCCACGATGCGCACCGGATTCAACCGGTTGTTCATGGAGATGCTTCGAGCGAACATTGTTGGATCCGAGGGGCATTTGTACAGTTCGGGTCGCTCTACATAGGGAGCAAGGAGACTCCGCCGAAGGTCTACCAGCAACTTCGAGTCGAGTTGCTCGTCTGGGCGCCGAAGATGCCCTGCCACCCAGTTCGTGAATCGGTAGTCGTCGCCGTCATCAACCGTCCACACCAATGAGTCCTGGTAGTCCGCTGAATAGAGAATCCAACCAAGGGCCACCCGTCGATGGTTGCCAATGCATTGAACCCTCGCGGCCAGATCCTTCGCACGGGCCATGGCAGGGAGCAGCAATGATCCAAGCAACGCGACGATCGCCAGCACAGCGACCAGTTCAGGAAGACTGAAGGCGCGTCTTCCCAGGGTTCCAGAGTCTGGGTGTTTCAATGCAGCCTCCCCTTGGCGACAGTAGGTGGGTCGTTGTCGTCTGGATTCGGATCGGGTCGTCGGACCCCGACAATTGCTGCCACTGCGCAGAAGGTCAGGATGGCCAGTAGTCCACTGGACAGCCACCGAACCGCTTCTACCGAGAATGAAGTCCAGTGCCACATGTTCCCCAGGCACGGACATGGCCCCTCAATTCCGGCCATCGACACAGCTGCGTGATAGATCCAGAACAACCCAACCAATCCTCCAAGCGTCCTCGCCTTGATCACGGGATTTCCTGCGCCGAGCAGGTAGGTTGACGCCAGCGCTTCTACCCATGCTGAACACAGCAGGAGTTGCCGATAGGTGATCAACGGAAACTCAGGGGCATCCTGGGACAGGATCGTGTGCTCTGTTGACGCACCGATGGCCTTCACCACAGCGCTGGACATCAGTACAGCCCCCGCGGCAACAAATGGACTCAACCTTCTCATGATTTCCATCGGGCTCTGGGGAAGCTGGAGGCAGATGGCCTGCCAGCACCCCGAGCGCCTGTCTTCTGTTCCGTTCACCGTGAGCGCATCAGAGGAAGGAGTCGTGTTTGCACTGGTAGATTCCCTCGTCACAGGTCTGACCGCTTGCAATCTCGCACTCGATCCCACCACTGGCTCCTGCGACTCCTCCGGAGGCCTTCAGTTTGAAGTTCGCCCTGGGCGCCTTCTTCGTACATTGGTGGATCGTGGTGACTGTTTCACTGCCTGCCACACAGGTGCCATCGCCGTAGCCGCAGATGCGGTTCCGCGTGTATTCAACGGTGCAGACCCAACTGGTGTTGGCTGACGACCGTTGGCAGCCGGCCTTAGTGATGCCTGATCTTTTGACAATCGAGTATTGGTCCAACCGATTCCTTCCGGTGGATGCAGTCGCGACGGTTGCGATTGCGGCTGTAATGAGGATGCATGCCAGTTTTCAGTTCATGTGTTTTCCTGTGTTTTATGTTTCCCGTTTCCGGTGAGTGTTCTCTTTGAAGGCTCGTTCAGGAGTGTCTGGCGGCTCGGAAGTGCAGGTGCAGGCAGATTGCTCCAGCCAGGAGCACAGCTCCTCCAAATATCCATTGGAACTTCCGACCACTTCCCACCTTTCTTTCGTGGTGCTCCATGGTCTGCGCGAACTCCCGGGTTCCGCGGCCCGGCCATTCGTTCGCACTGCTCAGTTGAATGCCGGTCTTCTGCTTCAGATCTCCTCCTGGCCGATGATCGTTCACATCCACGCGCTTCAACTGCTTCATGGCCAATCCAGTGGGTTCGGGAGACTCGTCAGCTTCGGCGAGGATCAACTGAATGTGTCGGACCTGAGAAGGCTTGCTGGTGTCGTATGCAGCACCAGGCAGATCAATCGACTTGTCGGGAACATGATTGGTGGACTCAATCCTGACCGGCCCGATTGCGCCTGCCGGCGAAGTGATGCGAAGCGAGTACCCGATGTAACCGGTGGCCCTGAAAGGACCGGGATAGACATACTCGTACTTGTCATTCCTGTGCATACCTTGACCGGGAAACTCCACCTGGATCCAGGTGTCGACTGCATTCTTGTCAGTTTCTGATTTCCTGATCCTATACGCGCTTTCTGGCAGTCCGGTTTCCGGCAGGAGTGGATTTTCCCGAACGGCTGTCAGTTCTCCCAGTCCGGTCCGGAGGTCGGAATCCGAGGCCTGTGTGCTGAGGAGTTGCAGTGCCAGCGCAATCACTTGTATGTCGTCGATCGGTAGTGCGGGGTCGGTATGGGCAGGCACGACACCGGGAGTAATGAACCCAAACCCTTCGATATGGTTCGGCATGAAGGCCAAGGCACCTTCCAGAAGCTCCGGGCGACCTCCCAGCACCATCGAATCGGTCCCGTCTGTCGAGTAGACCGCAACATCCTCGACCGGTCTGGATCGGCCCACAGCCACCACCGATGAATGATGATTCGAACCGGATACGGAGAGGAAGCCACGGATCGAGTGCGGACCGAAGTGGTCGTAGCCGGACTCCAACCACCAGAGTTCGCTGCTTCCAGTGATGGAGAATCTCCTGGGCTCACCGTCCGCGAGGGTTCGGCAAGTGGATCCCCAGCATAGCAGCGCAAGGATTGTTGCCGTCAAACGAAGAGCCATCGAGGTGATGGGTTGAGTGGACATGACGAGGATTGATGGACGGTGTTGTTGGTCTTAGACGCCTGTCTGGGCGCCGGTTGGAGTTGGGTTACTCCCGATTGGGTGGGGGACCTTGTCGAAATTCTGGGACCGTCAAGCGGCAGTCACGCCACCCGTTGCCCCGTCTTCCTCGTCCGGAGCCGGCCATGTCCCCTGTCTCCGGTTGGCGTCGGGACTGGCGTCGGGCGCGAGTCGCCCGGGAAGGGGCGCGTGTCGGCGGGAGTCCCTCAATTCCGGCCGGAGCGTTGTGAAACGCAAAAATTTCCACGTCTCCATACAAAAACGCCGGGGTCGGTGTCAGTGTTGCGTAAATGGACGGCGGGACGACGAGTTCAGGACACTGGGCAGAGGCGCTTTTTGAGGCGCACGCTGCCGGATTGATCCTGTATGGACGCGCCCTGGGGATGGGACACTCGGAGTCGGAAGATGTGGTCCAGGACGTGTTCGCCACCCTCTTGAAGATGACTGTTCCGCCGCGGCATCCGGCCCAGTACCTGATCCGTTCCTTCCGGAACAGCGCCCTCAACCGGAAGCGCAGCCTCTGGCGCCGGATCGCCCGTGAACTGGAGAGTCGGGAATGGTTCGAACTGCCATCCGAACCGCATCCCCATGAGGCCACCGCCATGGCGGCACTGGCGGACCTGCCGGAGGAGCAACGGGAGGTCATCGTCCTCCGGTTCTGGCATGGGATGACCTTTGACGAGATCGGCGAAGTGACCGGGGTCAGTCCCAACACCGCAGCGGGTCGGTATCGATACGGGGTGGAACAGATCCGGCGCCGCTTGCGCAAGGATCCAGAGGTGGAGTTGGCGAATTGTTTCGACGCATGAACGAGTCACCCTTTCGCAAGTGGAGGCCGAACCGCCCCAGTCCAGTCCTGCGTCGTCGCATCTTCGGCGGTGGACGGGGCGGTGATGACACCGGCCTGCTCAACGTTCCCTGGATCCGAACCGGTTTCGTGGTGATCTCCGTGTGGCTGTGTTCGTTGACCGTCGTCTGGTCGCCTGGCGAAGCGATTTCGCCCATGGGACCAGCGGTTCCACTCCCGATCGTCTCGGTGTTGGTGGCCCAGAACGCACTTCCGGCCGCCGGCTTCACCTTCACCAATCCCCCCAGCTTTCCGGTCACCAACACGGCACGCAACGCGCAGTGACCCACATCGATTTTTCAATCCATGGCACCCACGAGTACTTCCACCGGATCGCGCCCTGCGACTCCGGTTTTTTCAAAGATGACGCCCATTCCCGATTCGTCGGGTGGAGGCAATGACAAGGGTACGGACGCACCGGTCATTGGACGGCTGTTCAGGACGGTGGACTGGATCGCGTTTGCAGTGGTCACGTTGATTGTCCTGACCGGGTATCTGCTGACCATCGCACCGGACCTGACCCTGGAAGACTCCGGTGAACTGGCGGTGGCATCGATGTACGCCGGGGTGCCGCATCCTCCCGGATACCCGATCTGGACCCTCTACACCTGGTTGTTCACCAAGCTGCTCCCGTTCTCGAACATTTCCTGGCGGGTGGCGGTGTCCTCGGCCTTCGCCGCCGCCGTTTCGGCCGGCATGGTCGCCATGCTGGTGTCGCGGGGATCGGTGATGATCCTTGATTCGATCCATCTGTTCCGGGAACGGGATCGGAAGTGGGATGACCGGATCTCCTTGGTGACCGGTTTTGTCGGAGGGATGCTGCTGGGCTTCAACGGCTACGTCTGGAGTCAGGCGGTGATCGTGGAGGTGTACACCATCGCCCTGTGGTCATTGATGGGCGTATTCCTGTGCCTCAAGAAGTTCACCTGGACGCCGCAGCATCGGCGGCATCTGTACCTGGCCTTCTTCCTGTTCGGACTCTGCTTCTGCAATCACCAGACCCTGATCGTGGCCGCGATGGGACTGGAGGTGATCGTGTTGATGGCGGATCGGCGGTTGGGCCGCGACTTCCTCGCTGCCAACACCTTCATCTGGCTGCTCGTCCTGGCCCTGCACTTGGCAGGGAAGATCAACACCTTCCGCGAAAACGAATCCCTGATGCTCATCTTCAATCTGGTGGGGATCCTGTCGGCCATCGGGTGTGTGTGGGCGGCAATCAGCACGGGTGGATTGGGGGACCGACTGCACATTGTGGCGCTGGCGGGGGTGGCCTGCCTGGCCGGCACCTTGTTCTATTTTTACATGCCGCTGGCTTCGTCAACGAATCCCCCGTTGAACTGGGGATATCCCCGCACCTGGGATGGATTCATCCACGCCTTCACCCGGGGTCAGTATGAGAAGACCAGTCCCGGAATCAGCTTCGCCCAGATCTGGGCCTATCTCGACGGCGCCAAGGAAGAGTTCAATTGGTCCAACCTGCTCGTCGCCCTGCTTCCCCTCGGCTTCGTGAACCAGATGCGTCAGCGGGAGAAGGGATGGTTGATCGGACTGGGGGTCACCTATTTCTGCCTCGCCTTCCTCCTCATGTACCTGCTCAACGCGCAGACCGACAAACAATCGCGCGAACTGGTCAAGGTCTTCTACACCTCCTCCCACGTCATCATCGCCCTCTCCATCGGCTACGGGCTCGCCATCGTCGCCGGGTTGCTCCAATGCGGGTACAAGGATCGCCGACTCTGGATCGGCGCTGGCGCGGCGGTCGCCGTGGCGGTGAATCTCCGTCAGTTGGTGGAAGTGATGGATCCCAACAACAACGTGTTCCTGATCCCCCGATTGGCCGCGTTGGTGAGCCTTGGCCTCGCCTCCATCTTCCTCGGGCTTTTGTTGTTCTGGCGTGAACGGACGCATCTGGCTCCGGTGCTGGGCCTCTTCCTGTTGCTGCCTGCGGATTCCATCCTGGACCATTGGTCGGACAACGAGCAGCGCGACCACTACTTCGGTTACTGGTTCGGTCACGACATGTTCGAGCCCGGGATGGACACCTCCGCCGCACCAGCGCCGAAGGATACGGATGGCACGCCGCTCTATCCGTCCATGGCGGAGCATACGGTGCTGTTTGGGGGGACGGATCCCGGGCGCTTCTGCCCGACCTACATGATCTTCTGCGAGAGCTTCATCCCGCCGCAGAACCGAAGGAATCCGAAATTCGACCGGCGCGATGTCTACCTGATCACCCAGAACGCCCTCGCCGACAACACCTACCTCGACTACATCCGCGCCCACTACAACCGGAGCGCCCAGGTGGATCCGCCGTTCTTCTTTTCCATGTTGAACGATCCCGTCTCCACCCTGCGTGGCAGGACCAACTGGCTGGCCAGAACCATGGGGCCGTTCGATCGCTGGATGACGTCCATGGGCGACTCCATCGA
>CAZDYB010000095.1:2786-5409 GCA_964509045.1 uncultured Akkermansia sp. | reverse complement strand
TCACGTCGCCCTCTTCGCCCGTCAGAATCCGGACTCGCACAACCGGATCCGACTCAATCGCCTGCTGATCGAAGCCGCGTATCCGGGCCTGCTCGCCAACAGTCCGGGCGGACTCTATCCGGATCGGGAGATCCTGACTCCGACACCGGATGATCTCCGGCGCTGTTTCGAGGAATACAGCGTGGACGCCCAACGACGTGCGCAACAGGGGCAGTTGAAGCAGGGCGAGATCCTGACCCAGCTCCCGGATGGCCGGGTCTCGGTCCATGGCCAGACTGCTGTCATGTCCATCAACGGTCTCCTGACCAAGGTCATCTTCGACAAGAACCCGGACCACGAATTCTACATTGAGGAAAGCTTCCCCCTCGACTGGATGTATCCGCATCTCGTGCCGTACGGGATCATCATGAAGATCGAGCGACAACCGGTGGCGCAGATCAGCGAGGAGCAGGTCCGACGCGACCATGAATACTGGTCGCAGTACTCCGAGCGGTTCATCGGCGACTGGATCGAGTACGAGACCCCGGTTCAGGAGGTCTGTGAGTTTGCCCTGCGCACCTATCGGTTGCGCGATTACTCGGGGTTCAAGGGCGATGCCCGATTCGTCCGGGATGACAATGCGCAGAAGGCCTTCAGCAAGCTGCGCAACGCCATCGGCAAGTCGATCTACATGACCCGGGCCCAGGAGGCGCGGGATCCCGGGTATCAGGCCCGCATGCTGAAGGAAGCCGAGTTCGCCCTGAAACAGGCCTTCGCCTTCTGTCCCTACAGCCCGGAGACGGTGTTCAACTTCGCATCCCTCCTCGCCGTCATGGGGCGATACGCCGATGCCTATCGGGTGGTCGAGACCTGTTACGCGCTGGATCCCGACAATCGCGGCATCGCGGAATTGCTGAACCAACTGAAGCCCTACAAGGACTCGCCAGCCACCGCGGCACCTGCCATTCCGTCGACTTCGCTTTCCCCCGAAGAACTGAAGGCCAACCTCACCAACCTCGAATCCGCCTTCAACCTCGCCAGCTCCCTCTTCAATTCCGGACGCAGCAACGAAGGTGTCGCCGTCCTCGACACGCTCATCGAAGGCACCAACGCCGACGCCCGCACCCTCGTTTCCGTCGCCCAGGCCTTCCAGCAACTCCAGCGCATCGACCGCATGGAAGCCGCCCTCGAACGGTACACCCGACTGCTCCCGGAAAGCCCCGAGGCCTGGTATCAACTCGCCGCCGTCCAGGCCGTCCAGATCAAGTCGAGCTCGGCCGCCGGCAGTCTCAGAAAGGCCTTTGAACTCAGCGACCTCCGTCGCGCCACCAACGCCTCCCTCCCCAACCTCCGCACCCAGGTCGTCGCCGATCCCCGGTTCGATCCCATCCGGGATTCCCTGGACCCGAAACTCTGACCCCGATCCACCCGACGCGGCAACCCGGCATCACTCGGAAGTCGCACCGACCCCGGTGATGATCCGGGCGCCGCGGCGATAGGTGAAATAGCTGTAGGTCCATTGCCACAGCACGGCGACCCGGTTGCGGAATCCCACCAGGAACAGCAGGTGGACCAGCAGCCAGGCCATCCAGGCCACCCATCCGGTCAACTCCAGGTTGCCCATCTTGGCCACAGCCGCCGATCGACCAATGGTCGCCATGCTGCCCTTGTCCCAGTAATCGAACGGCCGACGCGCACCCGGATGGCCATCCAGCTCCTCCTCCAACTGTGCCGCGACATGCTGCGCTTCCTGAATGGCCGCCGGCGAAACCCCGGGAACCACCTGGCCGTCGCAGTCAACCACCGCAGCCAGGTCGCCCACCGCAAACACCTCCGGCCGTCCCGGAAGACTCAGGTCCGGCTCCACCTGGACCCGCCCCGCCCGATCCAACGGAGCTCCCAACCGTGCCGTCAGGGGTGACGCCGACACGCCCGCTCCCCAAAGGATGTTCGCGGCCTGGATGACTTCGCCCGACAGGACGACCTCGCCCTTCCGGATGTCCTGGACCCGTTCCCCACAGCGAACCTCCACCCCCATAGCCTCCAACTCGGTCTGAGCCTCCTGTCCCAGCGTCTCGGGAAACTGCCCCAGCAAACGCGGACTCCCTTCCACCAACACCACCCGGGCCAACCCGGGATCGATCTTCCTGAAATCCGCCTTCAACACCACCCGGGTCAACTCGGCGCAGGCTCCCGCCAATTCCACCCCGGTCGGTCCACCCCCAACCACCACGATCGTCATCAACCGGCGACGTTCTTCGGGATCCGTCGAGTTCTCCGCCTGTTCAAACGCCAGCAACAACTCCCGACGCATCCGTTGCGCATCATCCAGCGTCTTCAATCCCGGCGCGTGCTGTTCCCACTCCGGTCGCCCGAAGTAACTGCTGCGTCCCCCCAACGCCACCACCAGATAGTCATACGCAAACTCTCCCACCCCCGTGATCACCCGACGCCCCTCCACATCGATGTCCGTCACGTCCGCCATGCGCACCTCGACATCCGGACGGTCCGAAAGGATGGAGCGGATGGGTTGGGCGATCTCCGGCGCGGACAATCCGGCGGTGGCCACCTGATACAGCAACGGTTGGAAGAGGTGATGGTTCTGGCGGTCGATCAACACCACATCGGCTTCCGGATGCCGGAA
>CAZDYB010000095.1:0-2686 GCA_964509045.1 uncultured Akkermansia sp. | reverse complement strand
GCCCGGCAACCCATCATCCTCGCCTATCTCGCGGCCGGATTTCTCCTCGGACCTTCCGTCCTGTCGTGGGTCACCGATGAGGAATCCATCGGCACCATCTCGGAGCTCGGCCTGATCTTCCTCCTCTTCATGATCGGCCTGGAGATCGACCTGAAAAAGATCAGCAGCGCCGGCAAATCCATCACCGTGACCGCCGGAGTCCAGATCCTCGGCGGGTTTGCCATCGGGATCGCCTTCTTCCGGATGCTGGGTTTCCACCTGGGCAACGGCCAGTGGGACGCCCTCTATCTCGCCGCCGCCGCCGCCCTTTCCAGCACGGTCATCATCGTCAAGGTCCTCTACGACAAGCGGGAACTCGACACCCTTCCCGGTCGCGTGACGCTCGGCGTCCTGGTCTTGCAGGACCTGTTCGCCATCCTCTTCCTCGCCGTCCAACCCAACCTCAACGACATGCAGGTGTCGGTCGTCCTGATGTCCCTGGTGAAGGTCGGCGTCCTCGTCCTGACCACCCTCCTGGTCAGCAAATACATCCTCCCTCCCCTGTTCCATAAGGTCGCACGCCTCCCCGAACTGGTGCTCGTCGGCGCCATCGGCTGGTGTTTCCTCGTCGGTGAATTCGCCGAACGCCTGCATCTCTCCCGCGAAATGGGCGCGCTCGTCGCCGGCGTCGCCCTCTCGACCTTCCCCTATGCCCTCGATGTCACCGCCAAGGTCACCAGCCTTCGCGACTTCTTCGTCACCCTGTTCTTCGTCGGCCTCGGAATGAAGATCCAGAAGCCCAGCCTCGCCATCGTCGCCTCCGCCCTGGTCTTCGGGGCCTTCGCCGTGGTCAGCCGGGTGACCACCACCTTCCTCACCCTGCACCGACTGCGCCAGGGTCTCCGCGCCAGCCTCCTTCCCGCCATCAATCTCGCCCAGGTGTCCGAATTCTCCCTCGTCCTCCTCGAACTCGGCGCCAGCGACAAATTCAAGCACGTCGGGCAGGATGCCAAGGACATCACCTCCCTCGCCTTCGTCATCCTCGCCGCCGTTTCCTCATTCGGCATGGCCCGTTCGGACGGACTGGTGCGCTGGGCCGTTCCCTGGCTGAAACGCGTGGGCTTCTCCGACCTCGACGCCGGCACCGCGTCCGGATCGATCCCCGGTCACCGACATGGCGCACGCATCGTTTTTCTCGGATTCTATCGCACCGCCAGTTCGCTGCTGGACGAACTTGAGCGGAATGCCCCGGAACTCTTCCAGGACATCGCCGTGGTCGACTTCAACCCGGTCGTCCACGCCGAACTCAAGGCCCGCGGCATCCCCGTGATCTATGGCGACATCAGCCAACGCGACACCCTGCTCCATGCGGGCATCGCTGAAGCGGAGGTCCTGGTCTGCACCGTTCCGGATGGCCTGCTCAAGGGAATCACCAACGAAAAACTGGTGCGCAGTCTGCGCGAGGTGAATCCGGAAGCCCGGATCATCGCACCCGCCGAAGTTCTTGGCCTCGCCCCGCGCCTCATCGCCGCCGGCGCCTCCTACGTCTGCCTCGGACGCCTGCTGGAGGCACAGGACCTGTTGGAAGCACTCAAGGCGGAGGACGAAGGTTTGCTGGAGGACAAACGGGAACGCCTTCAGGCGCGCCTCAGTGGACGCCGCGAAGTCCTGCCCTGAACCGCGCCCCAGCCCGCCTCATTGCTTCCGGCCCAGGGCCAACGCCTGCCTCAGGAGATCCAGGCATCGCTGGTTCTCCGCCGGTGTCCCCACCGAAATCCGGAGCCATTCACCCAGTCCGTAGCTGCCCATGGGACGGGCGATCACCCCATTCTTCTGGAGATGGGCAAACACCCCGGCCCCATCCCCCACCCGCACCAGGACGAAATTCGCGTAGGACTTCACGAACGACAGGTCCATCCCATGGAAGGCCGCATGGAAGAAGGCGAGGCCTTCCCGATTGTTCCGCCGGGTCTTCTCCAGATGCGCGGTGTCTTCCAGGGCCGCCAAGGCTCCGGCCTGGGCCACTGCATTGATGTTGAACGGTTGCCGGGTCTTCTCCAGGCCGGCTATCACCCTCGGCACCGCCATCCCATAGCCCAGGCGCAACCCCGCCAACCCGTACACCTTCGAAAACGTCCGCACCAACATCAGATTCGGCATCACCTCCGAACGGAGCAGCGGCAGGCAATCCACCGGGTCATCCAGGAACTCCACATAAGCCTCGTCCAGTACCAGCAACACGTGCGGAGGCACTCCCGCCAGCAGTCGGCTGAGGTCTTCGCGCGACACCAGGTTGCCGGTCGGATTGTTCGGGTTGGCCAGGAAAAGTACTCGGGTCGCCGGCGTGATGGCCGCCAGCATTCCAGCAATGTCAGCCCCGAAATCCGGCCAGGCCGGCACCGTCACCAACTTCGCCCCGAACAACGCCGTCACGATCGGGTACACCGCGAAGCAGTGCTCGGAAACGACCACCTCGGCGCCGGGACCAAGAAAGGCGTGACCGATCATTTCGAGAACCTCGTTGGATCCATTGCCAAGAAGGATGTTGCCCGGGAGCAATCCGAACTTCTCCGCCAACCGTTCCTTGAGATGGAAGGCGCTGCCGTCCGGATAGAGATGTACGCTTCCCAGCATCCGTTGCATCGCCTCCACCGCCCGCGGGGACGGTCCCAGGGGATTTTCGTTGGAGGCGACCTTGATGATGGAT
>CAZDYB010000094.1:0-11436 GCA_964509045.1 uncultured Akkermansia sp. | reverse complement strand
ACGCAGGGCCGGGATGGAATCGGAGGGAAGGATGTGACGGATCCGATGCTGTCCGTAGGGTTTCCAGAGGGAGGATTCGGCGTCGTTGACGGTGATGAATCCGATGAGGTTGGCGTTGGTGGGGATCCACGGACGGAGCGGAGCGAAGACATCGGCGCGGTGGGCGTAGACGTCGTAGACGGTGAGGGCGCGTTGGAGGGAGTTGTTGGGGAAACGGGTGGCGAGGCGTGCGAGGACGGTGCGGGCGGGCCAGAGGGGGCGGGTGGGAAGCAGGACGAGGAGAAGGATGGCAAGGAGGGATGTGACGGTGCCGGCGTGGTTGAACCATCGGGAGCGGACGGCGGAGGAGGCGTTACCGGCGATGAGTGCGATGGGGAGGATCCAGGGGTAGTAGGGGGCGAGGATGCGACCGGCGGTGGTGATGCCGCTTTTGGCGAAGTAGGGGCCGAAGGTGAGGATGGGGATGACGAGGAGCCAGGTCTGGAGGGAGTTCAGGGGAAAAAGGCGGAGTGAGGAGCGGCGCAGGCCGTGGATGAGTTGGAGGAGGAGGAGCCAGGTGATGCCGAAGCCGAGGCCGGCGTGTTCTTCGCCGGGAAGTTCGCGGACTGCGTAGGCGGACCGGCCATTTTCGGCAAAGCCATCGAGCGTGGATTTCCAGGATTCGGGCAGGGTGTTTTCGAGGGTGCGGTTGAAGGCGCCTGCGGCGGGGTTGATGGGAGGGAGGAGATTCTGGACGGACATGAGCCCGGCGTTGTGGAGGGCGCAGGTGAGATAACCGGGTGGACGGATCCAGGCATCCTCGGCCTTGAGGCCGGTCCAGTCGCCGGTGAACCGGTGATTGAGCAGGGAGATGGGGGCGAGGGAGACGCCGAGCGTGAGGGCGGCGAGGGCGGCGGTGAGGAAGGGGCGTCTGAGTAGATCGAGTCCGGCAGGCCACCAGAGGACGAGCCAGGGGAGGAGCAGGGGCAGGTTGGAACTCTTCGCGCCGGTCATGAGGCCGGCGGCGATCACGGACCATGCGGCATCGGAGGCGGATCGGGTCTTTCGTGCGCGGATGGCGAAGGCGAGGGCGGCGGCGGAGAGGGTGGCGCCGTAGAGATCATTTCCGATGCTGCCGGCCTGGAGGGCGAAGCAATAGCCGGCAGGGAACAGCCACATCCAGGTCCAGGCAGCGCGACCGCCGATCCTGAAGTGGCGCAAAGAGGTGAAGACCAGGCCGGGCAGGAGGGCGAAACAGGCGAGGTTGAGCAGGAAGAGGGGACGGTCGCTGCGGAACACGGCGAGGATGGGAGCGGTGATCCATTCGAATCCGCAGGCCCGGGTGTTGAGCCGTTGGTACGGCGCGGGGATCCAGTGCCATTGCCCCTCGGCGATCCAGTGGAGGACGCGCGGGGTGCGGTAGGCGAGGGCATCGATGTTGTTCGGGGCATGGATCAGGCCGCCGACCAGGGAGAGGAGGAACAGGATGCCGAAGGCGAGTGCAGGCCAGCGTCGCCAACGTCGGCGCCAACGGGTTGGGCAGGCTTTGGGAAGACCGGTCCGATGCAGCGAGAGGATCGAGGCGGCGAGCCAGAGCCCGAGGAAGATTCCGTAAGTGACCGTACCGAGGGCGTCGAAGGCGGAAAGGAGCCATCCGACGGCGACGGCGGAGGCGTTGAATCCGAGCCAGAGACGGGTTGGGAGGGAGGCGTGCGGCGGGGTCAACATTTCGGGAGGTGGGCCCCGGGGGAAGCGGTTCTGTGCTGGACCGTGTCAGGCGCCGGACCGTTTGAAGACGAAGAGGTGGTTGAGACCGAGTTGGAAGGTCTGGTGGGAGACCAGTTCGAAGTGCGGCGGAGGGAAGACCCCGAGGGTGTCATCGGGTTCATAACCGTGATGTTCCTCCAGCGACTGGCCGTGGATGAGTTTGAGTTTGAGGAGGACGTCGAGGATGAGATCGACGGCGACGGAAGGGACCGTGATGACGAGTCGGCCGCCGGGTTTGAGGAGGCGTGCGCAGCCATCGGCCAGGGCGGCGTGGAGGTCTGCCGGGAAATGTTCCAGCACGGCGAGCATGACGATGGCATCGAAGGGGCCGGCGTCCGGGGGGACGTCCTTGGGGAAATACCCGCGGATCATGCGGAAGCCCTGACGGTTGGTGTGTGAAGAGGGGAGGTTGGGATCGATGCCGAGGGAACCGGGGCCACAACGGCCGAGGGAACTGAAGAGGGCGCCGTCGAGGGTACCGAGGTCGAGGACACGGTCACCGGCCCGGACATGGGGTGAAGCCTTCCGGATGCGCCATTGCTGGAGGAGGGTATCGATCCGGGTCATGGGTCAACGGGCGGAGGACTCGACGGAGGGAGGGCGGCGTCCGAGGGTTTTGAGGCCGAGGACGGACAGGTGGAAGCTGCTGAAGATGGTCTGGAGACCGAGGAGGGTGAGGGTGGCTCCGGGGATGAGGCGTCGGAGGTTGAGGGAAGGTTCCAGGGGGCCGAAGCCGGCCTGGCGCCAGGACCAGATGGCGGAGCCGAGGATGCCAAGGCCGGCGAGGGTGAGGAGGGTGCCGAGGACGCAGCCTTTTTCGAGGTTCCAGTGCCGGAACAGGCCGGCGAAGTGGGGGTCGTTGGGAAGGAGACCTTCACCGACGGCGAAGACCTTGGCGTAGAAGGCCTGGGCGACGAGTTGATAGCCGAGGCCCATGGCCATGCTGGCGATGACCATGGTGCCGATGTCGAAGGTGACATTGCCGACGCGGAGGGGGTTGGTGCAGGTGGCGAGCATGCCGGTGAGACCGATGAGGAAGAGGGCCACGCCGGGCATGAGGAAGAGCCACTTGGGCGAATAGATCAGCATGAACCGCAGGTGCCGCCAGCCGTCGCGCCAGGGTTTCAGGTGGGGCGGACGGGAACGTCCGTCCGGATGGAGCGTGATGGGCACCTCGGCCACGCGCAGGCCCTTGAGGGTTGCCTTCATGACCATCTCGGAGGCGAATTCCATGCCGGTGGTCTGCAGGTCCATGCGGCGGTAGGCATCGGCGGAGAAACCGCGCATGCCGCAGTGGAAATCGTGGATGGGAGTGCGGAAGAGGAGGCGTCCAATGAAGGACAGGGAAGGGTTGCCGATCCACCGGTTCTTCCAGGGCATGGCGCCCGGGGCGATGGTTCCGCCGCCGCGCGGCATCCGGCAACCCATGACGAGGTCATGTCCTTCGCGGAGTTTTTCGACGAACCCGCGGATGTCGGAGAAGTCGTAGGAATCGTCTGAATCCCCCATCAGGATCCAGCGGCCGTGGGCGGCATTGATCCCGCCGCGGAGGGCGTTGCCATAGCCCTTGGCCTGGACGCGTTCGACGCGGGCGCCGAGGCCTTCGGCGATTTCGATGGAGCCGTCGGTGGAACCGTTGTCAGCGATGAGGACCTCGCCTTGGACGCCGGCCTTGCGGATGCCTTCCTGGGCTTTGCGGATGCATACGGCCAACGTTTCCGCCTCATTGAGGCAGGGCATGACGATGGTGAGATCGATGGGAGCTGACATGATGACGCCGGAACGCGGCCAGCCTTGTAACGGGAAGGGAGAGGGAGATCAAGCGGGGCTCCCGGATCCCTGGCATCGGGCAGCGCGCCAGGGTGAGGTGCTGCGTCGGGATCAGGGTTGAGGATGGGGAGGATGACGGGGTTCCGGGCGGGGCCTTGATGTCCGGTGTTGGCCGCGACTGGGCATCCGGGGATCGGTTCAACCCTTGGTCATCGAGACGAAGGCCTTGGAGATGGGGACGGAGTGGCTGAAGGAGCAGATTTCGTGCATGTCGTTTTCGAGGGCGGACTCGTGGACGACACGGCGGAGGTCGGGGATGTGGTGAGGGGGCAGGATGAGGCTGATGCAGCCGAACTCGCGGTTCATGCGGATGCCGCCGTGGGTTTGTTCGCTGTGGGCTTCGTCGAAGCGCCAGTTGCTGACGCTGGCGCCGGAGACGCCGTGATCGAGCAGGAGGTTGAGAAGGAGTTCGGTGTCCTTCCTTTGGGAGACGATGTTGAAGACCTTGAGGTTGCGGCTGAGGCCGCGGGAGGTCATGGCGAATTCTGCGGCGCGGGGGTCGTAGACGAGGAGTTGGTTGGCCCGCCAATCGGTGCTGCCGTGGAGTTCGTCGATGGCGCGCACCATCTGTTGGATGCTGGCCGAGTGTTTTCTGGCCTGGAACACGCTGGCGAGGTTGGTGAGTCCCTTGCTGATGGGCAGTTGATAGATCAGGCCGCGTCCCGGCTTGTCGACCCGGCCGGTCCGGGCCATTGCCTGGAACACCGCATCGAGGTCGTAGGGTTCGACCACGACGGTGATGAGTTCCTTGTCGTGATGCTTGGTGATGCGGAGCAGGCCGAGTCGGTCGCGGAGGCCATAGCCACGGATATAGGTGATGGTGGCGCCCTGGGCACCGGCCTGGATGGCGGCGCGAGCGATGGGTTCGGCGCCGCCGCGGTCGGTGATGTGGATGAGGGCGGTGAGATCGCGTCTGAACCGGATGTCGAAGGAGACGGACTTGAACCGGTATTGGCCGGGCATCCAGAGGGGGTAATCGTCAGAGCAAACGAGGTCCTCGCAGGGGATGGCGTAGATGGAGCCGGCGCCGAAGAGGCGGAGTTTCCCGACCATGACAATCTGTTCCATCAGATGGTCGATGTCGGAGTCGGGGACGATGAAGTGGAGGATTTCCTGTTCGGGTGAGATGGCGGGAAGGAGGGCCTGGTACCAGTGATCGTGGACGAGGGTGCCGCGGGCATTGAGGGTCATGGCGTAGGCGGCGCCGGAGTTGAGCACCTCGTCGAGGACCCGGGCGGCGCTCTGTCGCGGCAGGATGGCCGTGACGAGCGAATGGTGGGTATGCGGATCAAACGACTTCATCCTGGGCCTGGTTGATTCCGGCGCGACGTGAGCGGCTGACGATGAGGCCGACGACGAGGACGGTGATGATGGGGCCTACGGAGGCGAGTCCGAGGATGCCGAAGCCATCGGAGATGCCGGGGATGTTGGCGCCGATGCCGAGGCCCATGGCGAGGACCAGGGGGACGGTGATGGGGCCGGTGGTGACGCCGGCGCTGTCCCAGGCGAAGTTCACGAATTCGTCGGAGGAAATGGCGGTGAGTACAAGGAGGAGGATGTACGGGGGGATGATGAGGAGGGAGAGGCTGAGGCGGGAGAAGGCCATCTGGGCGACACCGGCGGCGATGCCGAAGCCGACACCGACGGCGACGACCTGGATGAGGAGGCGTTTGCTGACGACACCGACGGTGGCGTTTTCGACGGTCTGACCGAGGGCGTTGAGGGCGGGTTCGGCGAGGGTGGCGCCGTAGCCGAGGAAGAAGGCGAACAGGACGGTGACGAGTTTCCCGACGACGGGATTGTCGAAGAGGGGGGCGACCGGGGAGGATTGGCCCCAGGGAACGACGGAGGCGAAGGTTGCGGGGATGTTGCTGCCGAGTTGGGTTCCCAGGGGGGTGAGGCCGAGGGTGAGACCGAGTCCGAACAGGGCGAGCCCAACGACGGCGAAGAGGATGCCGATGGCAATTTCGTCGCCTTTCCGGAGTTGTTCGCGGAGGACGATGAGGAGGGTGAGGAAGAAGAAGGCGCAGAGGGGAAGGATGGCCTGGGCAGCCATCCGGACGGAGTCGAACAGTTCGCGGCCGATGTGGAGGTCCGGGTCCCAAGGATGGCGTACCTGTTGGAGGAAGAAGCCTTTGAGGGTTCCCTGTTCGTCCTGTTTTTCGAAGACGATCTCGGCCTGGCGGTGGACGATCCGGCCTTCCTCGAGGGTGACGTTCCCGCCCCGGTACCGGGTTCGGAAACGGTCGGTGGCCGGGGGGAGTTCACCGGTACGGCGGTACGCTTCGAATTCCTCCTGGGTGAACCGGGGTTTGGGTTCCTCGATGACGGGGGCATCCGGGACGGGGACGGGGACGATGGGGATGACGGAGGATTCCCTGATGACGGATCCGGTGTAGGCGGGGGCGCCGTAATAGTCTTCGGCGTGAAGGTGGAACAGGGCGAGACCGAGCACGGCGAGGACGGGGAAGAGGGAGGCAAGCGTGACGATGCCGAATCCGGCGCCGGCGGAGTCGTCATGGCCGATGATGCGGCAGACGCCGATGCCGAGGGCGAGGACGAGGGGCACGGTGACGGGTCCGGTGGTGACGGCGCCGCAATCCCAGGCGAGGCCGATGACGGGATTGAGGATGGGATCGAAGGTGGCGAACAGGGTGAGGCCGATGAGGAGGGCGACGAGGGGGAGGATGATGACCTTGAGGGACCAACCGAAGAAGAAGCGGAGGATGCCGAGTGGGACGGCGACGCCGACGCCGATGCCGACGGCGGCGACGAGTTGGGTGGAGAAGTCATTGAGCAGGCTGAAGAGAAGGGGGGCATTTTCCGGCGATACGCCGGCGCCGGCCTTCTTGAGGATCGAGATGGCGGGTTCGGCGAAGGTGGCGCCGACGCCGAGCAGGAAGGAGAAGGTGAGGATGAGGGGGAGGCGTGAATTGCGGGGCAGGATGGCGCCGATGGTTTCGCCGAAGGGCATGAGGCCGAGTCGGAGGCCTTCCATGAAGAAGGTGAGGCCGACGACGACGATGGCGATGCCGAAGGTGATGGTCAGGCTGAAGACGACGGGGAGCTTGAGGACGAGTGTCTGGAAGGCGATGAGGTAGAGGATGATGAACCAGACGCTCCGGACCTGTTCGACGGCCTTCTCACGGAAGTAACGCCACAGGATGGAAGCCACTCCACGGACACCGAGGGTGTCGAAGGCGGAACGGGGATTGGAAGGGACGTGAGGCATCGGCGGATTCCGGGCAACAGCCCGGGGAGAAAATGCCCGGGGAACGGAAACGAGTCGACCCTGTGGGAAAGGGAATGATGAAGGACGAAGGGTGAAGGGTGTGGTGAGCAAGAAGGGTCACCACAGAGGACACAGAGAGCACAGAGGGGATCACGGAAAGCACGAAGGCGCGAGGAAGCAGCGGGCGGCGGGGACAGGTTCCGGGCTCATGGGAGCGTGGGATTCATCCCGCATTCGATGGATCCCACCCCATCTTTTCAGGGAGACGTTCGCGGACCAGAACGGGGGCGGTGGGTTCGGGATGGGGCAGGGATTTGAATTGGAGGTTTGAACCTTGCCGGGGACGGGACAAGGTGGAGGCCGGGTGCGGCCGACGATGTTCAGTCATGTCCGGGATCTCGTATCGGATCTCGGGGAAATCCTCCTGTTGTGTCAGGAGACGGTGATGTCATTGCGGTATCGGCGGCCGAGCGGGTCGGATTTCCTGGCCCAGTTGTATTTCATCGGGGTGAAGAGCCAGACGGTGGTGCTGACGACGGGGGCGGCGACGGGGATGGTTTTGTGTGCCCAGACCTATTTCCAGTTCCACAAGGTGCGGATGGACACGGCGACAGGTGCGGTGGTTTCGGTGGGCATGTGCAGTGAGTTGGGACCGGTGTTGGCGGCGTTGATGTTGACGGGTCGGGTGGGGGCGGCGATGGCGGCGGAGTTGGGGACGATGAAGGTGACGGAGCAGATCGATGCGTTGCGGACGTTGGCGACGCATCCGGTGGATCACCTGGTGGTGCCGCGGGTGTTGGCGACGCTGGTTTCGGCGCCGTTGCTGACCATCGAGTCGGTGTTTGTGGGGATTGCAGCCAGTTACATGGTGGGGGTGCGGTTGCTGGGGATCGACGGGGCGTACTACCTGGCAAACATGAGGCGGTTGACGGATTGGGAGGACGTGGCGATCGGGTTGATCAAGGCGGTGGTGTTCGGGGGGATCATCTCCTTGTTTGCGTGTTACAAGGGGCTGAGCTGTCGGCAGGGGGCGGAAGGGGTAGGGCGGGCGACAACCGAGGCGGTGGTGATGGCGAGCATCAGCATCCTGATCGTGAATTTCTTCCTGACCCTGTTGTTGAACCGGTTGCTGGTGGGGTTCTGAGGATTCGATTACCGAGTTTCAAATGATCGAGGTCACCGACATCTGGAAGAGTTTTGGTACGCAGGAAGTCCTGCGGGGAACGAGCCTGCACATCGAGCAGGGGGAAGCCGTGGTGATCATCGGGCGGTCGGGTGGCGGCAAGAGCATCCTGTTGAAACACCTGATAGGATTGCTTCGGCCGGATTCGGGATCGGTGACGATTGACGGGGACGATCTGGCGAAGATGACGGAGCGGCAGTTGCTGGCGGTGCGGCGTCGGTTCGGGATGTTGTTCCAGATGGCGGCGTTGTTTGACTCGTTGAACGTGTTCGGGAACGTGGGATTCGTGCTGCAACGCGAAGGGGGGCACACGCGGGGGGAGATCGAGAAGTTGGTGGCGGAGGCATTGGAGATGGTGGAGTTGCCGGGAATCGAGAAGAAGATGCCGGCGGAGTTGTCGGGCGGGATGCGCAAGCGGGTGGGTTTGGCGCGGGCGATTGTGTATCGGCCACAGATCCTGTTGTATGACGAACCGACGACAGGACTGGACCCGATCGCGGGGGATCGGATTGACCGGTTGATCCGGCGGGTGTGGGAGCAGTTGAAGATCACGAGCATTGCGGTGACGCACGACATGAAGAGCGCGCGGACCATCAGCAACCGGATCCTGATGCTGGAAGAGGGGAAGATTTATGCGGATGGACCGACGGCCTCGATCCTGGGGTCGTCGGATCCGGTCCTGCATCGGTTTGTGAATGGCATTGCCGATCCTGAAGCGGAAGCCCGGTAGCCCATGGAAACGTCCAACAAAGCCTTGAAGGTGGGAGTCTTCGTCGTGGTGTCGTTGACCCTGTTCGCCCTGTTGATCCTGAACATCTCGAAGTCGGCGGGACCATGGACCCCACAGATCCGGGTGACGGTGGAATCGACGGAGGTGGGCGGACTGACGTCGGGGGCGAAGGTGATGATGTCCGGGGTGCCGGTGGGGCATGTGGAGGAATTGGATCTGGCGGCCGACGGCAGGAAGGTGCTGGTGCGGTGTGCGATCCTGAAGCGGTACCGGATCTTCAAGGATGCGCAGTTCTACATCCAGCAGAGCGGGTTTCTTGGGGACCAGTATCTGTCGATTGTGCCGACGAAGAACGAGGGGCCGGTGCTGGAGGACGGGGCACTGGTCGTGGCGCAGCCGCCGTTTGACCTGCAGGAGGCGGCGCGGAGTGCGGCAGGACTGTTGCAGCGGCTGGATTCGACGGCGGCGAAGCTGGATTCGGCGGTGGCGCGGGTGGACCGGGTGTTGTTGGCGGAGGGCGCCCTGAGGGATCTGACCAATGGTTTTTCGAGTTTCCGCCGGTTGTCGGAGCGGGCGGAGATGGCGTTGGCGGATGTGCAGGAATTGGTGCGCACCAATTCGCCCGCGGTGGGCCTCACGTTGTCGAACCTGACGGATTTCAGCGTGTCATTGAAGGCGGTGGGCACGAATCTCAACGGGTTGTTGGATGCCAACAAGGGGACGGTGGAATTGACGTTGTCGAACCTGGCGGAGGCGTCGGGGGACGTGAAGGCGTTCACGGCGGACATGCGGGGTGCGCAGGGGGTCGTGGGGACGTTGATGAAGGACGAGGCCACCAAGGCCCAGGTGCAGCAGATGATCGGGAACTTCACCGTGCTGTCCTCGAACATCAGCCGGTTCGGCCTGCTGTATAAGCCCAAGCCGGTGAAGACGTCGTCGACCAATCGCGTGTTTGGTTCCCCGCGAAATCCATTCCGTTGATGAGCGGTCGAACTGATCCGACGGCCGGGGCGTCCCGGTCCGTTCTGTTGCGGCGCCTGGCGCGGTCGTTGTTGCCGGGGGAACTGGCGTTGGGTGAGGCTGAGCTGGAGGCGCATTCGGGGGACAAATGGTTTGCGCGGGGCATGCCGGAGGCCGTGGTGAAGGCGGGTTCGGTGGAGACGGTGAGCCGGGTCCTCGCGTTCGCGAGCCGTCATGGGATTCCGGTGACGCCGCGCGGGGCGGGGCATGGCTATGTGGGCGGATGCGTGCCGGTGCAGGGTGGGATCGTGTTGTCGGTGGCCGGCATGAACCGGGTCCGGGAGATCTCGAGGAAGGATTTCGTGGCGGTGGTGGAGCCGGGGGTGTTGACGGCGGAATTGCAGGGGCGGGTGGAGAAGCGGGGTCTGTATTATCCACCGGACCCGGCCAGTCGCGCGGATTGCAGCATCGGGGGCAACATCGCGACCAATGCGGGTGGACCGCGGTGTCTCAAGTACGGGGTGACGCGGGATTATGTGTTGGGATTGGAAGTGGTCCTGGCGGACGGAACGGTGACGCGGTTGGGTGGGCGGACGCACAAGAACAAGACGGGGTTTGACCTGCACCGGTTGTTTGTGGGGAGCGAGGGGATGTTGGGGGTGGTGACGGAGGCGACGCTGAAGCTGTTGCCACTGCCACCGGACCGGGCGTGTCTTGGGGTGGGATTCCGTTCGATGAAGACGGCGATCCGGGTGTTGAAAGCGGTGTTCGCTGCGGGGTTCCTGCCATGTGCGCTGGAGTTGGCCGATGCCTTCACGCTGGCGGCGGCGGCGCGAAGGACGGGGTCGGATCGATTGTCGGGTTGTGACGCGCACATGATCCTGGAACTGGATGGGCAACCGGGATCGGTGCGTGGGGAGATCCGGGCGGTGGAAAAGCTGGTGCGGGGATTCGAGCCGTTGTTTGTGGATCGGGGGAACGGGGTGGAAGGGTGTGAACGGCTGTGGCAATTGCGTCGGCAGTTCAGCTATGCGCTGCGGGACACCGGGCTGACCAAGTTGAACGAGGATGTGGTGGTGCCGCGCGGGAGTCTGGAGGCGTTGTTCCGGTTGGCGGCGGGATTACAACGGCGACACGGAATCCAGGTCGCGTGCTTTGGTCATGCCGGCGATGGAAACATCCATGTGAACCTCATGGTGGATTGGAAGGATGTGAGCCAGCGGGAACGGAGTGAGCAGGCGTTGGATGAATTGTTCGGCGGGGTGTTGGAACTGGGGGGAAGCATCACGGGCGAGCACGGGGTCGGATTGGCCAAGAAACGCTGGTGGCCGCAGGCGGCGTCCGGCGCGGTGGATGCGTTGCATCGGCAGGTGAAGGCGGCGTTGGATCCGAAGGGGATCCTGAATCCGGGCAAGTTCCTCGGGTGAACCTGGAAACGGGCGACGGCCGATCCAGCGAAGGAGCGTCCACGAACACAGAACAACCAGAGGGGTTCGTGGACCACGAAATACACGAACCACACGAAAATGGGTGCGTGAGCCTGGGATTGAAGCGGGGGAGCAGGGGCTCACACGAAGGCACGAAGCAGCAGCGGGCGGCGGGGACAGGCTGTGCCAACCGCCTCCCATTTCCGCTGTTATCCACGTTCTCCCGAGCCGGCAGATTTCACCACAGAGTTCACAGAGGACACAGAGAGCCCCCTTTCCCTGCCTTCTCCGCGTTCTTCGCGGGATTCAATCTCTTGCTCCCAACTCC
>CAZDYB010000093.1:8830-11477 GCA_964509045.1 uncultured Akkermansia sp. | reverse complement strand
CCGCCGCCGTTGAAGCCCACGCCGTTGTTGGCGCTGTTGGCCACACCGAAGGAGACACCGAACACCTCGCTGAACTGGTAGCTGGCGAGGATGCCCTGGTGACCGAACGGCTCGAGGTTGTTGAACGCCAGCGAGCGGCTGAAGTTCGGGTTGGCGTAGGAATCGGTCACTTCATAACCAACGATCGGGTCGAACTGACCGATCTTGAAGTCGATGCCATTGCCGACCGGGGCGCGCAGGGCCACGTAGGCCTGCTTGATGGCGATTTCCGAACCACCACCGAGGCGGCCGGGCATCACGGTGGCATCAGGGCCGAACATCAGCTCGGTCTTGTAGCCGGCGCTCCAGGTGCCTTCGTCAACCGGCTTCTCGAGCTGGACCTTGACGTAGTTGAGGTTGAAACCGTCCTGACGATCCGAACCCGTGTTGGCGAAGCGGTTCGCAACCGTGCTGCCGGTTCCGAGGTTCCAGATCGCCGACGTGTCCACAAAACCGCTCAGCGTGGTGCTGCTGAGCAGGGTGTTCACCGGGTGCGACTCTTCAGCCTGAACGGCACCGACCACGCCGGAAGCGGCGAGGGCCATTGTCCACTTGTTGAACTTCATCTTGTTCCTCCTGACTATTGTTTCGCTGTAAACGATTTGCTGGTCATAAAACACGGTCCGGACACCGTCCGTTCCGCCGCCGTAATGGCGCAGTTTGCGCGGCACATTGTTCCGCGGCTGTCCGCAAGGCAATAGCATTTTTTGCCAATTATCCCCGCGTTTCCGCAGTTTCCCGCGCAAATTCATCCTTCCACCGATTCACCCGGCCCCGGTTCCACCACCTTCACCCGCGGATATCTCCGCCGGATCTCCGTCGCCATCCACGCCCGCGCCGGGCCATCCCCATGCCCCAGGATCACCAACTTCGGATCCACCGTTTCCACCAATCCCACCAACTCATCCCGGTTCGCATGCGCCGTCAGGTCGAAGTCCTCCATCTGACACCGCCTCGTCACCTGCCCGGCCGCGTCACTGAAAAAGAAGGACTCCCCCGACCGGCTCAGCTTGAACCGCCCGCCCGGCGCATCCGGATCCGCGTACCCAACAAAGAAGATCCCGTGCCGCTCATCCCCCGCCATCCGCGCCGCAAGGTCATGCGCCGCCGTGTTCGCGTTCATCATCCCCGCCGTGATCACAAAGATCTGCCCACCCCCAAGCCGCATGGACTGCACATGATTCGGAGAGGTCACCCGCAAGTCGAGGGCCTCGGTCAGCCGAAGTCCGCTCAGGTTGCGGTTGGCCCGATGCGACTCGAGATCATAGATCTCGGTGAACACCCTTCCCAGACCACCCAGATGCACCGTCTTCCGTGGCAAACGCCCCTGATCCATCCAGAGCGACAGCTGCGCCAGCAATTCCTGGGTCCGGCCCAACGCAAACGCCGGGATCAACACCGATCCATTCCGCTTCAACACTCCCTGGATCGCCTGGCACAACCGGTCGAGTTCCTTCGCCCGGGTGAAACCCTTGGGAATCTCCCGCGCCCCCCGCGTGGTCTCCAGGATCAGCACATCCGCCCGGACATCCCCGTATTGCGCACCCCGCAACAGGGTCTGGTCGTGGAAACAGACGTCGCCCGAATAGAAAAGGGTCTCCTTCGCTCCCCTCACCAAGACACCCGCCGAACCCAGCGTGTGCCCGGCATCCACGAATTCCAACGTCGGCGCGTCCGACTTGCCCCGGGTCCGATGAAACGGCGCCCAATCAATCGGTCTGCGATACTTGAATCCCTGGAACACGGCAGCGTAGTCGTCGACCTCCTCATGCGTGAACAACGGATACTCCGGGATGCCCAACTCCGTCTTCTGCCGTTCCATCACGTTCACCGAGTTGTGCAGCACCCGCTCCACCAGGAAATAGCTCAACTCGGTCATCAACACATGCGCCTGCGGGAACTTGCGCACCGCCACCGGCAATCCGCCCACGTGATCATGATGGCAATGGCTGATCACGATCGCATCGACGTCGTCATCCTTCAGCTTTCCCAAAAGCGGCAGCGACGCACGCCCCTCCCGCTTCGGATGCACCCCGGCATCCAGCAGCAGGCCGTGCCCCTCGAAGTCCACATGCCAGGCGCTCGCTCCGATGTCTTGATCGGGATTCAGGTTCGTGATCCGCATTGTTGTCCGCCATGAACGCACGGAACGGCCGCCAGACCCAAGGGCTTTTCCGGGGGCCGCAGCCCGCCCCAACGCATGTGCAGGAGTCGATCCGCCGGAATTCAGGCTCGCTGATGAGCCACCTGGTCAGCCACGAGGGAGCGCAAACTGCACCCGGAACGGAGGGGAAACGGGATTCCATCCGAAACCAGCCCCTTTGAATCCTTTGCGTTCTTTCGCAGCTCACACCTTCCCCATTCCCACCCGTTTTCGTGCCGTTCGTGTGTTTCGTGGTCAGTCGATTCCCAGTCCGGTCTTGCCCACGAAACACACCAAACACACGAAAAGGAGATCTCACGACACATCGCCTCAACAGCCGTGATCAACCCGTCAGCGTGCCCTGGGTCATCCTTTTCGTACCCGTACTCGAAACGGTCTCCATCAATGGGCACACCTTCCCCATTCCCACCCGTTTTCGTGCCGTTCGTGTGTTTCGTGGTCAGT
>CAZDYB010000093.1:0-8730 GCA_964509045.1 uncultured Akkermansia sp. | reverse complement strand
TTTTCGTGCCGTTCGTGTGTTTCGTGGTCAGTCGATTCCCAGTCCGGTCTTGCCCCCCAATCCGCTTTGCCCGAAACCGGCGGTGGTGAAGAACATCGTCTACTTCGATCTCGAGACCCAGAAATCCGCCGATGAGGTCGGCGGCTGGGATCATGTGCGGGACCTGAAGATGAGCGTGGGGGTGACCTACAGCACCGCGCGCCAGGGCTACCGGGTCTATCAGGAAAAGGAAGTGGACGCCCTGATCCGCGAATTGCAACGCGCCGATCTCGTGGTCGGATTCAACGTCGTGCGCTTCGACTACGAAGTCCTCCACGGCTACACGGTCTTCGATCTCACCCAGATCCCCACCCTCGACATGCTCCTAGTCGTCGCCGAAACCCTCAAACACCGGCTCTCCCTCGATTCCATCGCCAATGCCACCTTCGGTCTCGAAAAGACCAGCGAAGGTCTCCAGGCCATCCAGTGGTTCCGGGAAGGTCGCCTCTACGAGGTCGCCGAATACTGCTGCTACGACGTCAAGCTCACCAAGCTGGTCCATGAGTACGGCGCCCGACATCGCCAACTCTTCTACAAGAACCGGTTCGGAGCCAAACTCAGCGTGCCCGTCAGTTGGTGATCCTCTCAGCCTTCACCGGAACTTGTCCTTCAACCGCCCCACATACCCCGTCAGTTCCACATAAGCCTTCCCCACCACCCGCCCCCCGGCGTCCTTCACCCGGCACGCCCCCTCCCAATACGCCACGCCCCCCAGCGGATCCGCCAACTCCTGCGCGTCCCACATCGGTTCCAGTTCCATTACCCGATCCTTTCCACCCCCAGGATCCGGCGCCGTGATCCGCACCCGATTCGGGTACTTCGCCCCCGTCAACGGACTGGTCCACGTCCCCGTCGGCTCCCATCGGAACCGGTCCGGTCCCCATTGCCGCACGCCTCCCGCCGCATCCACCCACGCAAACGTCGAAAACGGATCCGTGCTGCCGTCATCCCGCCGCATCCGATACGCCATCGCCTCCGTCCCGTCATCCAACTGCACGCTCGCCCAGTCCCAGCCCGCCTGTCCCTCCTCCAGTTGGCTCGAACTGAACTCGTGATCCATCCAGGCCAACCCCTTCACCACCACCTTCTCCCCACCCAACCGCAATTCCCCCGTCACCCGCAACCGGCTGAAGGTCAGGTAATGCGAAGCCGCCGACGGCGTCGCCGCCTTCCGCGACACCCCGTTCGTCCCAAAGACCACCAACGGCTTCAGACTCTCCATCCGAAGCTCCAACCCCGCCTCCGCATCAATGCCCCCACGCAGGCGCATCGCCCCCGTTCCCTCCACCGCCGGATCCCATCCCAACGACCAGTTGCCGTTGCGCACGTCCAGCGTCCCCTCCTTGGCTCCCGCATCCCAACCCTCCCGATTCAACCGCGATTGATGCCGGAAACGACCGGCCCGGACATCCAGCAGGGCGCAATGGGCGAGATGGATGGGTGCATGGGCGAAACGCGGATTGAACGGCGCCTCCAACACCGCCGCCGGGCCGCCATTGCGGAAGAACGTCACCTGGAAACCAAACTCCCTCCCATCATCCCCCGTCAGGTGTCCGGTCACGTACCACCACTCGATCTTGAACCCCGGATGACTCCCGTGATCCTCCGGAAACCGGAAGACCCGACCCGGCTCAGGCACGAGGAATCCTCCCGGCAACTCCGCTCCCACCGCCCGCGCCGTCGACGCCTGCATCCAGAGTGTCCAACAGCCGAGCACCACCCCCAGGCTCGCGCGGAGGATCGCCGCCACTCCACCCCGCCCCTCATCCGTGTTCCTGATATCCTTGGTCTTCATTCCTCCCGATCCGCGGGCAACACCGCTCCCCATCGACCGACCCCGAAAGCCACCGCTGTCCCACTCACGAACACCAGCAACGCCAGCAGGCTCAATTGCCCCGCCGGAACCGTGTACTGAAGCGTCCACCCAAACGTCTGCCGGTTGACCACGAAGATCAGCAACGCTCCCAACCCCAGGCTGATCCCGATCCCTCCCATTCCACCCACCAAAGCCAGCAACGCCCCCTCCGCCGCCGTCGCCCGCGCAATCTCCCCATGCGCCATGCCCAGGGCCCGCAACGTGGTCAGCTCGTTTCGCCGCTCCAGCAACACCGCCGCCAACGTCATCCCCAGTCCCGCCACCGCCACCACCACCCCGATGAATTCCAACGCATACGTGATGGCAAAGGTCTGCCGGAAGATCCGCAGCACTTCCCGCCGCAGATGCGGATTGGTCAGGATCTGCAATCCCGGATGCACCGCCCTCAATTCCGCCCGGACCCCTTCATCCGAAGCCCCCGGCTTCAACAGCAGGATCACGCTCGTGGCCTGTTCATCCCCGAACCACTCCACGAAATGGCGCCGGTCCACCACCACCGATCCCCGCTCGTTGCCGTAATCCGAGAACACACCGGCGATCGTCACCCGCTTCACACCCTTCGGCGTCGGCAACTCCAATCCAGCCCCCGCGCCCACTCCGAAACGCGACAGGAACGCCTCGCTCACCAACGCCTGGCCCCCGTTCCGTTCCGGATCCCAGATGGCGTCGTCCCGCGGCTCGTTGCGCCACGCCAACGGGGTGTGCCGCCGCGCAAACCCCAGTTCCGCCCCCACCAACATCGTGTCGCCTCCCGCCAGGGCCAGTTCCGCCACCTGGATCACGTTCCAGTCCGCCACCGCCGGATGCGATGTCACCGCGCCCCAGGTCTCCTTCGAGATGCGATTCTGCGTGGAGGCGCTCTGGGCGCCGTCGCTGGACAGGTACAGATCCGCCTGGAAGGTCCGCTCGATCCAACCCCGCATGGTGCGGTCGAACGAAGCCACCAGGATCGCCATCCCGGCCGTCATCGCCACCGCACACAGCAATCCGGCCGCCGCCAGCCGATGCCGCCCCGAGGGTTGCCGCAGATGGGTGATCGCCAGGTGCAACGTGGGAAGGCGTCGGACCCACGGCGCCCCGATCCGTGCCAACAATCCCAGGGCCGATCCGGCCAGGACACCGCCACCCAACACCAGCAACAAGGCCGCCAGGTATCCCGCCACCGGGATCCGCGTGCCTCCCTCCAACCGCAAAGGACCCGCCAGGGTCAGCAACCCACCCACACACACCAGCACCAGGCCTGTCCCGGCATGGGACCAACGACTTCGGGACCGGGGTTGGGGCGGATTCCGCACCAGGATCTGCGCCGGTGGCGTGGCCGCAGCCGACCGCGCCGGCAACCACCCCGCCACCAATGCCGAACCCACCGCCAATCCCAACGCCCCCAGCAATTCTCCCAGCGACATCGACGCCGATCTCGCACTGGTCGCGTAATACAACGCATTCACCGTCTGCCCCACCAATCGCACCGCCCCCTGCGCCCCCGCCCAGCCCAGCAACGCCCCCACCAACCCGCCCGCCACCCCCAGCAGGGCCGCTTCCGCCAGCCAGGCCGACCGCACCCCACGCGCCGTCACCCCCAACGAACGCAGGATCCCAATCTCTTCCCTCCGCCGGACCACCGCCCCGTCCAACGCCTGGAACACCAGGTACAATCCCACCAACAACGCCAGCAATGACAGGATCGTCAGGTTCAACCGGAACGCCCGCGTCATCACCGCCCCCGCCTCCCTCCGATCCGACGGTGCCATCACCCGCCATCGTCCCCCATCCAATCCCTCCAATACCTTCCTCAATTCCAACCGCCGCCCCGCCGCATCCGGCCCCGGCCCAACCCGAAGCTCGATCCGATCCAGTCGCCCGGTCCGACCCGTGAGCTGTTGCAAGGCCGGCAGATCCAGGATCAACAGGCTGTCAGGCGGATTCGGCCCCTCCGCCGAGGTCGGAATGATGCCGGCGATGTCGAGGTCGATCAGGTTCTCGTTGATGAGCACCCGCAACCGGTTGCCCGGCGCCAACGATTCCCTCCGGGCCAGGGCTTCCGGGACAAACACCGAGGCCGGATTGGTGAACACACTCCAGAAACCCTGCGGATCCGGCGTTCCCCCGTCCTGCACGGACCCCGGGGGCGATTGCCCGAACCACGCGCGATCCGGCCGACGCCCCACCGCCGCGTTCTGGATGGCGAGCAGGTCGATCCCCAGCAGGTTGAACGTGGCCCGCTCACCAATCGCCTCCGCATCGCTCGCCCGGGGACGCGTCGCCGTCGTTTCAATCACCGGAAACAGATCCACCGCTCGCGACCCCAACGCCGTCCGGATCTCGTCCAGGGTCGAATCCGGAAGTCCCCCGCTGGGCGCAGTCACGATCCAGTCACTCTCGCCGGTGACCAGTTCGGTAAAGTTCTGGAAACTGGCGACCGCGGCACGGTTGGCCAGGCGGATGGCGAAATACACCGCGATCCCCAAGGCGATGATGAGCACCAGCAACGCGGTCTGACGCGGTTGCGCCCGCCAATGCCGGACGGTCGTCCGGGTCAACAACAGGCTCAGGGTGGGGGTATCCATGGGCACGAACTCAGGCCGACCCCACCGCGCTCTTCACCCGCCGTTCCTCCCGTTCCACCCGGCCATCCCGCAGGTGGATCACCCGATGACAGATCCGGGTCGCCGCCAGGCTGTGCGTGACCACCACCAACGCCGTGCCTGTCTCGTCCCCCAACTCCTCCAGCAGGGCCAACACATTGTCCCCATTGGCCGTGTCCAGATTCCCCGTCGGTTCATCCGCCAAAAGCAGATCAGGCCGGTGGATCAACGCCCGCGCGATGGCCACCCGCTGCATTTCTCCTCCGGAAAGCTGGGAGGGCAACGCATGCGCCCGATGCGCCACGCCCACCCGTTCCATCAATGCCTGGACCCGCGGGGTCCGTTCCCCCGGCGGAATCCCGAGCAACTGCAACGGAAACTCGATGTTCTCCGCCGCCGTCAACGTGGGCAGCAGATGGAAGAACTGGAATACCGTGCCCACCCGACGCCGACGCAATTGCGCCAGCCCATCCGACGACAGGGTCTCCATCGATTCCCCATGAAGCCGGATCGAACCCGAGTCCGGCCGGTCCACCCCGCCGAGACAATTGAGCAGCGTGGTCTTGCCGCTGCCCGACGGCCCCACCAGGGCCAGGCGTTCGCCCGCTGCCAGGCTGAATCCAATCCCGTCGAGCACCGCCCGCCCTTCGTAGGCCTTGCGGACATCCCGGCATTCCAGCACGGCACCCGACCGAACAGTTGAACTCAGCGTCTCCAAAGCCTGCCCACCCTACCCCCACAGGCCCAACCGGCAAACGTCAGGTTCCATCCAACATCGCGATTGCTTCTCCAAACGCAGCCCGTCATGGGTCTGCCATGAAACCCGTCGTCGGTCGCGATTCTGTCCGTGGGTTTCCCCGGTTTGTCGCAAGGGCTCGCGAAGGTGAAGTCATCGAAATCCGGCATCGCGACGGTTCCCTCTTCACCTTCGCCTTGAAGTCCGGTGGTCATCCCCGGCCCCGAAGGGCCGCAACGCCGCTGGAACCCAAGGCGTTTGCCCGAGTGGACCTCGATTCCCCCGCATTCCCACCCCTGCCACCGGATGCGCGCCTTGCTTGATACCGGCGTCTGGTCCCGGCGCTATCATGGACTCCCCCTGTCGCGGGGACTGGAAGTCACGCTGGACGAGGCGGTCACCGAATTCTGCCTTTCACCCAGCTCCATTCTGGCAATCACCTCCAAGTGGCGACACGGCCGAATCAAGGCGGGAGCCGGTTGACGTTGCCGATTTCCCAACAACTTCGGGATCCACCGAACGACATCGGCGGCAGGCCGGGGATGGATCGATTTCCCAATCCACGGTCAGATCCGGCCAGCATCGGGGTTGCGAGGCGGAAGGATCCCGATGTAACCAGATCGCACAGTGCTTCCATCATGAATGCAAAACAGTGGTCAGTGGCTTTGGGGATTGCCTGCCTGCTCTCCAATGGGGCCGGGATTGCCCGCGCGGGTTTGGTGAGCTGGTTCGGATTGATCAAGGGGCGGGATTACGAACAGGTGGCGCCACCACCGACGGCTCCGAACCTCACCGAACACGGCATGATTGGCTTCGGGGTGGTCACCGAGCCCGGCAAAGTGGCCTCCGCCACGATGCAGCGTGTGGGAGGCGACACGAGCTTCCTCGGATCGGATCCGGATGAGCCGACCGAGTTTGAGGAGGAGCGGCAGTTCGATTCGGAAGCAGAACTGAATGCCGCGTTTCCGGCCGGACCCTTTCAGTTCATCTTCCACCAACTCGATGGCGGCTCGCCCACCGGAACGCTTCTGCTGGGTGCCACAACCTTCCCGTCGCCCCCCGTCGTCAGGAATTTCACCGCGGCTCAGGACATTGATCCGACCCAGCCTTTCACCCTCGAGTGGGATCCCGTGCCCGGCATGACCGCCTCGGACTACGTGGTGGTGAGTATCGATGGAAACGAGGGTACCGTGACTGGGTCGCCGCTTCCGTGGCGTCCGGGTGCGCTCCCCGGCACCACGACTTCCTTCACCATTCCGGCGGGAGCGTTTCCCGAGGAGGGGTCCTACTCGGTGAACATCACCTTGGTGAAGGTGGACACGGTGGATCTGACGGCGATCCCGGAGGCGATTGGCGTGACCGGGGCCTACGCCAATACGGAGTTCAGTCTGCTGGTCCGGGGCTCGGGGGGGCCTGACACCACGCCGCCCGTCCTGATCCAGTCGAGTCCGGTCAACGGAGCCACCGGCGTGGTCACGGAACAACCCGTGATCTTCACCTTTTCCGAACCCATGCAGCCGCAGCAGGCCATCCAGTGGACCGGCGTGGCGAATCCGACGGCGTTTGTCTACGGATGGAGCCAGGGCGCAACCCGGTTGACCTGCACCTACCCCGGCGGCTTCCAGCCCGGCGTGGTCGGTTGGCAGTTGAGCCCGGCATCCTTCCGGGATCTTGCAGGCAATCCGCTCCTCCCCTTCCAACTGGGCGGCCAGTTCACCGTCGGCGGCACCGGGTGCGACAACGACATCGAGAATCAGGCCGACCTGTTCCTCCTGGCCCGGTTCGCCGACTTCATCCAGACATCGGACGCGCCGCCGACCCTGTCATCCGGTGGTGATGATCCGGCTGCCGGCTTCTTTGCCAGCCTGCGGGCAACGACGTTCACCGCGACTGGCGCCAGCTTCACCACTCCCGGTGCCGGTTCCACCAGTCTTTCGCCCTTTCCGGGCGCGTACCTGTTCCAGTCGCCCTTCGCCAACGAAGCGGCCACCACGACAGCGTATCCTGATGGTTCGTACACCGTGACCGTGTCCCATCCGGGCGGCACAGCGGTGCAGACGGTGACTTTGGGAGGGGCTCCAACCCTGCCGCGCTGTGCCAACTGGACCGCAGCGCAGGCAATCGATCCCACCGCGGACTTCATCCTTCGCTGGGACGCCTTCGCCGGCACGACGTCGGACGACATGATCAGTCTGGAAATCTGGGACGGCGACACCCTGCTGCTGGAATTGCCCGACCATTGCTCGACCCCGCCAAAGCTCCTCGCGACCACCGCCACGTCCCTGGTCATCCCCGCCAACCTGCTCACGCCAGGCCGCACCTATCGGGTCGACTTGAGCTTCATCCGGGGTTCGGATCGAAAGGAAAACCAGAACCCCGCCTTCTCGGTGCTGGCCGGGTACGCCCGGAGCACCGGGTTCACAATCAAGACCGTGGACGGTGGCCCCAATGCCATTCCCGTGGTGACAGGCTTCCGGGTGGCCGCCGATGGAAGATTCGAAGTGGACGTGACCGCGTCCCCCGGGCGGTTCGTCTCGCTGGAGGCAGCCGACAATTTCATCCTCGGGCCGTGGAATGATGTCGGGATGGCCCAGGTGCCGGCAGGGGGGACGGTGACGGTCCGGGATTCACGGCCGGCAACACAGTTGTTCCAGGGTTTCCGCGTCCGATCGCAATAGCGACGGATCAGGCGGGTCACCAGCGCACGCCGTTCCCGGCCGGTCACCTCATCCAGTCGGATTGGCGAATCGTATGGGGACCGCTGACCCGGGGTGCGCTTCGCAGCCCCTTTGTCCAATGCCGGAGCGCCCGTCTGAGACTCTTCAGATGGGCCGCTAAGAAAAGTCGGCGGTCGATGTCATGAAAATGGATGAAGACATCAGTCCGATGGAAACAAGCCGCCCGGTGGGGAGCCTGCAATTGGGTCCTGAACTTGGCGCTGTGCTGGGCACTGCTTGCCAGTTGGCCCGCCCAGGCCCTGATCCTGGTGGGAACCAATGAACCCACCCACGACCCCGGGTGGCCGGCGGGCACCAAGGAATACGTCGCCCTGACCTCGCGGGTGCAGTGGTTCGAGGGACCGCCATTCGGCGGCGGTCAATGGACGTTCCAGAGCCGCGGCGACACCGCCGCACTCCAGAAGGCGGTGGATACCTTCGCAAAGATTGTGGCGCCGGTTCGGGAGATCCATCTGAAGGCCGGACCTGCCACCAACACGTTCCAGAGCGGAGTCGGACCTGGCGCCACCTTCGACTGGGACATGTCCGTCTGGGTCCACGCCAACTGGGAGCGGTTGTTCGGAGCCAACGCGCCTGGTTTCATGAAGGAACATCCCGACTTCGGCGCCACACAACCGCCCCTGAGACTTGTCGTTTACGTCCACGACAAGGGCCCGGACTGGACCCGGATCCAGGTGCCGCCCGGGGTCAAGGTGGTGGACGAACGGCCAACGCCTCGGCCGGAACCTTGCAGTTGGGAGGGAAGTGACGGCGGAG
>CAZDYB010000092.1:0-11482 GCA_964509045.1 uncultured Akkermansia sp. | reverse complement strand
CCCATACTGTTGCCCCGCCACCAACGTGCCGTCGGGCCAGCGTCGGAGCGCCGATGAGCATCGCAGAGGTAGAGTTTCGTCCGCAGATTTCACAGATTTCGCAGATGATCCATGAACCGTTGGAAGGAATCTGTACACCGGGAAATCAACCCCAGTCCGGGAAGCCGTTACCGGCCAATCTCCCGGTTCATCTGCGTCATCTGCGCAATCTGCGGCCACTTCATCTTCAGCCGATGTATCTCGACCATCTGCGGCACGTGTAGCCCGACCGATCTGGGTATCGGCACCGTTCACTCAAGAGCCTGTCTGAAAACTGCAAGGAGCGCTGTTCCCGGGCCGCAATGGGACGTACCGACACCCGTTTGCCAGCCACCATGAATCCGGAGATCAACGTCGGGACTCCTGCCCGGGAACCCTTCGGGCGACGGATCTTTGGCGCGAATCCTTCGTTGTTCGCTCCTCACAGATGGTTACCGATATGCTCGTCGCTCACGCCTCGGCTTCCAGCCAAATCTCTCGTCGCAGTACCCCTTGTAGTTCTCGAACAGGCTCTGCCGTTTCGATCACCATGGCGCCCTCGGGACTGCGATTGGTCAAGTAGCGTGTGCCGGAAGTCACCACGCTGCGACCGGTCCAGGAGAGATTGGTCACGCCGCCGTCGCCGTAGGTGGTGGAGCAGGAAAGGCAGAAGCGACGGAGCAGCATCAGTTGCAGATAATGCGGGACTGACCCAATTGCCCTTATTCCGCTGAGGTCTTTGCCTTGGGCTTCTTCCGTATCGTGTCGAATGTTGAAAGCGCAGCCAGTGGAAGTAGGCATACGCCAGAAATCATCAGGGCATTCGGGCCTGCCAAAGCCTGGGTGCCTAAGTCCGGGCCCTGCTCGATGGGAAAGCCTACAGCTTGTTGCCCGCCAATCTCTCGCACCCATGCGTAAGTCACACAATAGGTGATGAGAATCGTTCCAAAAACTGACAGCAGAGTGAAAGGCTGCCAAAAGCGTGCGGGACTCTTCCTGTAAGCGGCAAGGCAGGGCACTGAATAGACCAACACGCAGACCGCATACAAATAGATCCCACTGAAGAGCATGATGAACGCGATAGGGAAGAATGCGGCTCCGGCAGAAATCGTCCCCAGGCTGAAGTGGCGGCTCATGGTGTCTGGCTAAGCCGGAACGATGCAGTTGGGAGGAAAGTGGCGGCGCAGCAGATTCTTTCGCAGGCCGAGGAGTGAGCGAGGCGTCCCGCAACGCGGGATAACGAGCGAACGACGAAGGCATTGCGGAAGAAGATCCAGCCGGAACGACCGATCCAACTGCATCGTTCCGGCTAAGTCCCACAGAACGTCCGGTACGGCGCCATGCCCGCGGGGGGCGGACCGTATCGGGCCGCATCATCGGTCGCCCGATACGGATTCGACAGCACCGCCAGCAGATCGCGGATCGGCCCGAGATCGCCTTCCGCCACCGCCGCTTCCAGCGCGGCTTCCACCCGATGATTCCGGGGAATCACCGCCGGGTTGTTCGCTTCCATCAACGCCCGCACCTCACTCCATGCCTGCGGCTGGGATTCCAACCGCTGTCCCCAGAGGCGAAGGAACTCCGCCCAGTTCGGATCTCCACCGGTATCTCCGCCAGGACCGTCCAACAGCCGTCGAAACGTCTCCGTGTAGTCCGCCTTCGTCACTTCCACCCAACCCAGGATGTACCCCATCAACGCTTCATCCCCGGGATCTTCCGTGAACAGTCCCAGCTTCCGCCTCATCATTCCCATCCATTGCCTCAGGTACCGTTTCGGATACTCCTGCAGGATTTCCCGGGCCAGCTCCATGGCCCGGTCCTGGTCCGCATCGATCACCGGCAACAACGAAATGGCCAGGCGCGTCAGGTTCCATCCCGCGATGTCCGGTTGTCGCCCAAAAGCGTATCGCCCCTGATGATCAATCGAACTGAAGACGGCTTCCGGATCATAGGCATCGATGAAGGCGCAGGGCCCGTAATCCAGGGTCTCACCCGACAACGCCATGTTGTCGGTGTTCATCACCCCGTGGACGAATCCGACCCGCGTCCACTCCGCCATCAACGAGGCCTGAAGTTCCACCGTGCGTTGCAGCAAGGCCAGCGCCGGATTCTCCGACCCGACCCGATCCGGCGCATGACGCTCCAGGGTGTGGTTCACCAGCAGGCGCAATGCTTCGACATCCCCCAGGGCCACGAAATGCTCGAATGTCCCGACCCGGATGTGGCTCGTGGCAACCCGCGTGAGGATTGCTCCTTGAAGTGCCTGTTCCCGGAACACCGGCTCGCCCGTCGTCACCACCGCCAGGCTGCGCGTCGTCGGTATCCCCAACGCGTGCATCGCCTCGCTCATCACGTACTCCCGCAACATCGGGCCCAACGCCGCACGACCATCGCCCCCGCGTGAGTACGGGGTCCGACCCGCCCCCTTCAACTGGATGTCCCGACGTCGCCCATCCGGGGTGATCTGTTCCCCCAACAGGATGGCACGGCCATCCCCGAGTCGCGTGAAGTTGCCGAACTGATGCCCCGAATACGCCTGGGCAATCGGATCCGCCCCCTCCGGCAGCCGGTTGCCGGAGAACAACCCCGCACCCTCAGCCCCGGACAACCGCTCCGGATCCAGTCCCAACTCCGACGCCAACGCCCGGTTGAACAGCACCAGACGCGGCTCCCGTACCGGCTTCGGTTGGACCCGGGAATGGAACCGATCCGGCAACCGCGCATAAGACCGATCCAGGCGCCAACCCACACCCCCGTCCGACAATCCCATCTCAATCGACATGTGGGGGCACACTCCGACCGATGCCCGTCCGCGGCAAGATTCTCCATTCCCAGGCATTCATCCCCGGGCAGTTGACTGTACCGTCTGGACGGTTTACTCCGTCAACCCCATGACTGGAGCTGCTTCCTCCACGCGCGACCGGTTGCTCGACGCCGCCGAGATCGTGGTGATCACCCGCGGCACCAACGCCCTCACCCTCGAAGCCGTCGCCGCCCAGGCCGGAGTCTCCAAGGGCGGTCTCCTCTATCACTTCCACGCCAAGGACGATCTCCTCCACGCCATGATCCACCGGATGATCAGCCTCTTCCGCGCCCGGATCGATGCCGCCCTCGCCTGTGAACCCCGTCCCCCCGGCGCCTATACCCACGCCTGCATCAACGCCCTCTCCGAACTCTCGACCGCCGATCAAACCCGCTTCCAACGCCTGAGCTCCGCCCTGCTCGCCGCCATCACCTCGGATCCACGACTGCTCGATCCCCTCCGCGATCTCTATCGCGAACTCTTCGCCGGAATCGCACGCGATGGCATCCCGCCCGGCAACGCCCTCGCAGCCTTCGCCATCGGCGATGCCCTGTGGTTCTGGAGCATCTTCAATCTTCCCCAACCCTCCGCCGAACACGTCGCCGCCGCCATGGATGTCATCCGCAACCTCCTCGCTCCCCCCACCCAGGGCCTGCCACCCACCAAGGTCCCCCGCCCCAGGGCATCGCCCGGAGCCAAGCCACGCACCTCCACCCCGCGCCGTCCATCCACCCGCAAGTCCACCCGATGAAGCTCCCATCCCACCTCCTCCTAGGTGGCGTCGCCCTGTTGCTCGGTGGCGCCTCCATCGCCTGGACCCTTCACTCACGCACGGCGTCCACACCGTCCAACCCTGCATCGACCATCCCGTCTCCCCCATCCACTCCACCGGATGTCGGCTGCCTCGGACGCATCGAGCCCGCCTCCAGGATCCGGCGCCTCGCCCAACCCGAGTCCATGGGAAGCATCGTCGTCGCCGAGCTTCTCGTGTCCGAAGGGCAACACGTCGAGGCCGGCACCCTGCTGGCCCGCTTTGGCGATCATGCCCGCCGCCAGGCCGCCGTGGATCGGGCCGCCGCGGAACTGGGCTACACCGAACGTCTCCTCGAACAGGTCCAGGCCGGCGCCAAACCCGCCGAGATCGAGTCGGCCACCGCACGCGTCCGACGCGAGGAAGCCCGGGTGGCCGGGGCGCGACGCGAGGCCTTGCGATTCCGTCAACTCATCGCCACCGGCGCCGCCACCGCGTCCGAGGGGGACCTGCGCGAATCCGAACGGGACGTGGCCGAAGCCGATCTCAACGCCGCCCGCGAAGCCGCCATCGCCATCGCCGAGGTCCGCAACGTGGATGTCGCCCTGGCCCGGGCTGATGTCGCCCGCGCCCCCGCCGGGCTCGAACTGGCGCGACGAGAGGCCGCACTCGGGGAGCTTCGGGCACCCATCGCCGGAACCATCCTGCGCATCCACGCCCGACCCGGTGAAAACGTCGGGGACTCCGGCGTCCTCGACCTCGCCGACCTCACCCAGATCGATGCCGTCGCCGAGGTCTACGAAACCGAGGCGGCTTCGGTCCGGATCGGTGCACCGGCGGAGGTGATCCTGCCCGGCGGACGCCGTCTCCCGGGCCGGGTGCGCGAGCTCGGCTGGTCCATCCGCAAGCAGGATCTGCTGGATGCGGATCCGGTGGGGGACATCGACACCCGGGTGGTGGAGGCGCGGGTGGGACTTGAAGGCGACGGCGCCAGGGAACTCGCGCGTCTCTCCAACCTGCGGGTGCAGGTCGTGATCCGGACGGGAAGTGAACCGGGGCAACCAGGGGGGATGCGCGAATGAAGAGCGATGCGTGGATCCGCCCCCTGCACCTGGCCTGGCGGCAGTTGAGCCATGAACCCCTCAAGCTGATGGCCGGGGTGGCAGGCGTGGTGTTCGCCGTGATGCTCATGTTCATGCAACTGGGTTTCAAGGATGCCCTGTTCGACAGCGCCACCGCGATCCAACGGCATCTGTCGGGCGACGTCTTCCTGGTCCACCGCCAGAGCGAGGCCCTCTGGCGTCCCGTACCCTTCGCCCGTCGCCGTGTTGCCCAGGCCCTCGCCGTTCCCGGCGTCGAGTCCGCCACCGAAATGTATGTCGGCCTCGGTACCTGGCGGAATCCGTGGGACGCCCGGAAACGGACCCTGCTCGTCCTCGGATGCGATCCCGCCGCCGGGGTTCTCGCCTTCGACGGCGTGGCCGCCCACACCTCCCGACTCCAGCAGATGGACACCGCCCTGTTCGACAGCCGTTCCCATCCGGGATTCGGCCCGGTGGCCACCACCCTGCGCACCCATCCCGTGGTCGAAGCCCACCTGGGTCATCGCCGCCTCGCCGTCCGCGGCGTCTTCAACCTCGGCGCCTCGTTCGCCGCCGATGGCAATCTCATCCTCAGCGAACTCAACTTCCTCCGCCATTTCCCAGGCCGCTCCCTCGCCCAGACCGATGTCGGTGTGGTGCGGATCCGGCCGGGCACCGACATCGAGGCGGTCAAGGCCGGGATTGCTCGCCGGATGCCCGACGAGATCCAGGTGATGGACCGGACGGAGTTCATCGCCTGGGAACGGCGTTACTGGGAAGAGGTCACGCCGATCGGATTCATCTTCGCCCTGGGAACGGTGATGGGTTTCGTGGTCGGGGTGGTGGTCGTCTACCAGATCCTCTTCACGGAGGTGAACAATCACCTGCCCCAATACGCCACCTTGAAGGCCATGGGCTATACCCAGGGCTTCCTCGGTTCACTCGTCGCCTCCGCCGCCTTCATCCTCGCCGTGCTCGGCTTCCTCCCCGGCATGGCCGTCGCCGGCTTCCTCTATCACCTCGCACGGCAAGCCACCTTCCTGCCCATGACCCTGCTCGATCACAAACCCCTGCTGGTGTTCTCCCTCACCCTCGGCATGTGCCTGATCTCCGGCGCATTCGCCCTCCGCAAACTCAAGGCCGCCGATCCCGCCGCCATGTTCTGATCCGGAACTGATCCGTCCCACCATGCCTCCCGTCGTCCAACTCGATTCCATCTCCCACGTCTTCGGCGATGGCTCCTCCCGCAAGGTCGTCCTGCGCGAGGTCTCCCTCCAGGTGCATCCCGGCGAACTCGTCATCCTCACCGGCCCCAGCGGCTCCGGCAAAAGCACCCTCCTCACCCTCGTCGGCGCCCTCCGCTCCGTGCAGCAAGGCTCCTGTCGCGTCCTCGACCACGAACTCAACCACTCCTCCGATGCCACCCGGAATGTCGTCCGTCGCCAGGTCGGCTACATCTTCCAGGCCCACAATCTCCTCCCCTTCCTCTCCGCCCGCGAAAACGTCGAGATGTCCGCCGCCCTGGCCCCGGACCTTCCCGATCCAACCCAACGGCGCGACCGGGCCCTCGCCCTGCTCGATGCCGTCGGTCTCACCCCGGAACGCGATCAACTCCCCGCCACCCTCTCCGGCGGTCAACGCCAACGCGTCGCCATTGCCCGGGCCCTCGCCCATCAACCCCGACTCATCCTCGCCGACGAACCCACCGCCGCACTCGACCGCGCCGCCGGCCACACCGCGGTGGAGCTCCTTCGTCAACTCGCCCGCGAACGCGGCACCCCCATCCTCCTCGTCACCCACGACGCCCGCATCCTCGATGTCGCCGACCGCATCCTCCGCTTCGAGGACGGCCGGGTCGTCCGTTGACTCCACCCCCGCCCGGATCCCGATCACGGAGTCGGCAAAGGCACCTGGCCAGGCCGGCTCAGGTAATACACCAGGTCACGGAACTGCTGATCCTCCAACTGCGCGATCAATCCCTCCGGCATCATCGAGTTCTCCGCCTGTTCCCGACTCTCGATGTCCGTCAACGTCACCCGAACCACTTCGTTCGCCGTCTGCACCAGAAGGGATCCCCCCTCCTGCCCCTTCACGATCCCGCTGATCACCCGGCCGTCCCGCGTCTCGATCAGGGTCTGCCGATACTCGTTCGGGATCACCGCATTCGGGTACAAAATGTTCTCCAGCAGGTAGTCGACATCCGTCCGGTTGGCCCCGGTGATGTCCGGTCCCACGGCGCCACCGAAATCAAACAGCCGATGGCACTGCGCGCAGATCTGGTTGTAGACCAACCGACCGCGCGAGGCGTCGCCCGGGGTTGATCCGCCCTTCCAGTAAAGCGCCTTGTACCGCTGCACCTCCCTGGCCATGTCCGGACTGGTGTCCCGCATCACTCCCCACACCTCGCCCACCATCCGGTCCACTTCGGCATTCTTGAGATTCTTCAACTGGCGCAGCACCTCCGCCGTCAGGTCCGTCCGCGCCACCTTGCCCGACGCCACCGCCGCCAGGAGCGGTTGGGCAAAGCTCGCCCGCGAAGCCAGCGTGCCCAGTGCATCCCGCCGTTCCGCCGCCGCCAACCTCGCGTACTCGCCCAGGATCAATCCCGGCGTCTTCGCCTCATCAAATGCCGCCAACATCCGGATCGCCGGCCCCCGTACCGCCGCATCCGTCACCAACCCCTGCAACAACGCCGGCATCTGCGGATCCTTCGCCGACATCAACGATTCCAGCGCCGCCCGACGCGCCCCGGATTCAGCCTGGGCATCCCGGGCGGTGCGTCGCAACGATTCCATCGCCTTCTGACTGCCGAAGGTCAGCGACAACGTCTGCACCAGGGTCCGGACCTCGGCATTGGCACTGGCGGACAAACGTTGCTCCACCCCATCCCAACCCGCCGGCATCGACACCCGTTGCTGACCCCGGAAACCCGCGCTCATCCCGCGCAGGATGTCCAATTGCAACTGCGCGTCCTCCGTCTCCACCAACACCGCCGTCAACCGGCCCAATGCCTCCGCCGGTCCCGCCCGCAATCCCGCCGTCGCCTGCGTCAACATTCCCGCCGCCACCCACGGTGCCAGCGCCGTCATCGTCCTCGAAATCCACTGCTTCATGTCCATGTCTCCTTCCATCGTTCAACCGCGCCTCACTCCGCCTTCGCCACCGTCAATGCCGCCAACCGGCGCGCGATGAACTCACGCACCTTCGGAATCCGGCACGCCTTCAACAGTTCCACCCCGGCATCCGCATCCTCCACCACCGTCCCCTCCGCCGCGTACCAATACAGCAACGGCAGATTGTGATCGGTCGCATCCTCGCCATGCCCCACCAACGCCACCAACGTCTCCAGCCGTTTCCCCGCCGGAATCCGCTGCAACAGGCTCGCCACATGCCGGCGCACCACCGGCGATCCATCCTCCCGCGCCAGGTTCGCCAACCCGCCCAACGCCCGTTCCATCCCATCGCTCTCCCAACGGTCGTCCGGCAAGCCCGGCAACAACTCACCCAGCAATTGCAGCGTCCACGAGCGCACCCACGGATCTTCATGCGACAGGAACGGTCCCGCCTCCGCCATCGCCAACGGTCGCGCCACGTGCATCGCCCACATCGCCCGCAACCGCGCCGCCGTGTCCGATGCCGTCATCACCTGCGCCGCCAGCTTCTCGCGCTGGGCATCATCCACTCCCCGCTCCTGCAACAGGCGCCGCGCATGTCGGCTCATCCATTCGTTCTTCGATCCCACCAACCGGATCAGTTCGTCCGTACCGGTCCGCGTCAGGTCCACCCGGGTCTTCTTCTGATCCCCATACACCACCTTGTAGATCCGTCCGTTGCCCCGGTCGTGCCCGTCCATGTTGTTGTGGTGGCACTGGTTCTTGTCATACCAGTCGATGAAATAGACCGAGCCGTCGGGGTCATACCGGAAGTTCAACACCTGCGACCAACGGTCGTTGAAGTTGAGGAAGTCCGGCGAATGGATCCCCGTAAATCCCGAGCCCTTCTCCACCGCCAGATCCACATTGATGCGTTGACCATGGATGTTCCCCATGAAGAGGCCCCCGCGGTACTTCTCCGGCCATGAGGTCCCCAGGTACACCATCATCCCCGCATGGGCATGGCCCCCGCCCATTTCATCGCTCCGCCCATTCCCCGCATGCGGTCCCTTGTTGCCCGCATAATGGACATGATCTCCCGTGGTCTTGATGTCCTCATAGAAGTACGGGAACAGGGTCTTGGTCCGGTTGCCGAACTTCTGCTGATGCCGCTGGTTGCGACGCACCTCCGCCGTTCCCACCGCGAAATGCTCCCCGCCCTGCCGCTCGTACCGGCCACCCTGCACCAGGTTCCACAGGTGCGGGATCACGCACATCTCCGCCCACAACTGGCCCCGCTCATCAAAATCAATCCCCCACGGATTGCTCCCACCCTCCGAGAAGATCTCAAAGGTGTGACGCACCGGATGATACCGCCACACCGCGCAATCCACCCACTGCCGATCCGCCGGACCCGCCCCCGGCTTGCCCACCCACGACGGACAGAACACTCCGTGACATCCATAAAGCCAGCCGTCCGGCCCCCAGTTGAACGTGTTCAACGTCTCATGCGTGTCCGCCGCATAATCCCAGCCGTCCAACAACACCCGCGCCTCACCCGACGGCTTCGGATTGTCCCAATCCGTCACCGGCACAAACATCAGGTGCGGCGCCGCCCCGATCCACACTCCTCCAAATCCCACCTCCAGACCACTGACCAGGTTCAACCCCTCCATGAACACCGTCCGCTTGTCGAACCGGTGATCCCCATCCGTGTCCTCGAACACCAGGATGCGGTCGATCCCCTTCCCCTCCTCGCGGCGCTTCGGATAGCACAACCCCTCCGCCACCCAAAGCCGTCCCCGGTCGTCATCGCAGAATGCAATCGGCTGCACGATGTCCGGCTCTGCCGCGAAGGCATGCATGCGGAATCCGGATGGAAGCGTCGCCTGCCGTGCCGCCTCATCTGCCGTCAACCCCGCGAACGGGACGTCATCCGCAGGCGGTGGCGCATTCTTCTTCAGGTCCGCCAGGCTCAGCGCATTCGCCAACTGCGGCTTCGCCGTGTGAAAGACAAACTCATCGAAATTGATGTGTCCCCAATGCCCCACCTGCTGGTCCACCAACCGCAGGAACACATCCTTGCCCTGGTGTTCCTTCAACTCCACCACCACCGGCCGCATCGTCTCACTCTCCATCCCGCTCACCTGGAAGATCGGCTTCTGCGTTCCCACATCGATCAATTCCACCCGCGTCGTCGGCCACGGCCCGCCACCCACCCGCAGGCTCGCCCACGGCTGCGTGATCCGGAACGTCTCGCTCGTCAACACTCCGCGCCGGTCGTCTCCAAACCGTTCGTAGCCCCCGATCCAATACTCGCCCTCCTGTCGCGCCGGTTGATCCCCCCGACGGACCGCCGCGGTGTCGCCCCGGACCGGTTGCCCCTCGAAGGCGTCGCCTTCCGTCTTCCAATCCCGAAGATCACCGGTCTCGAAATTGAGGTTCAACACCCGGCCATCCTTCGCCTTCGGTCGCACCACCTCGGCCTGGATCACCGTCCCGAAACCCAATCCCAGGGACACGGCCAACACTGTCTGTCGAATCTTCATGGCGTATGTCACAGGATGCTCCCATCGCCGCGCCCGACAAAAGCGCGAATTCATTCCCGCCCTGCGGCGGGCAGTCCCCAGACCGGGGCGGCGACGTTCGGTCGCCGGAAGCGCATGAAAGAGAGCAGACGCTTTGGCACCGCAACCGACCGCTGGCAACCGTTCAACCGGTTCTCCGGGGGCAGGATTGGAATGCGCGCCCACGCCCTTTGCATTCCATGCGGCGATGCGGCGATGAATCCCCGCCTTTCCCACCTCTGTGAACTCTGTGTCCTCTGTGGTGAAAACCGACCTGAACTTCACCAACCGGACGGGTTGCTCCGCAGGGAACGCAAAACCGAAATGGGTCCAGTCTCAGGGCGCACCCCCATTCCCGGATGGGATCCCTCGCCGATCCATGTCATTACTGTCCCAGCGTGAACACCTCCTCCGCCATTTTCACGGGCAGTGCCCCGAACCTGGAAGCCTGCCCGGACGAATCCCTCCCGGAGTTCGCCTTTGCCGGGTGCTCCAACGTGGGCAAGTCCTCCCTGGTCAACCTGCTGGTGGGCAAACGGGATCTCGCCCGCGTCTCCCCCACACCGGGCCACACCCGACATCTCAATTTCTACACCATCAACGGCACCTGGCGCCTCGTTGATCTCCCCGGCTACGGATATGCGCGGGTCGAACGTTCCGAACGCGGCCGCTTCTCCAAGTCGGTCATGGATTACCTCGAGAACCGACCCAACCTCCAATGCGTCTTCGCCCTCGTCGATTCCTCCCTGCCACCCCGCTCCCATGACCTCGAATTCCTCGAGTGGCTCATCGACAACGCCGTCCCCTTCGTCCTGGTCCTCACCAAGTCCGACAAAACCCCTCCCGCCGCCCTCGAAGCCAACATCGAGGCCTTCAAGTCCCACATCGCCCAGTGGAGCGAAAGCCTCCCCGAGATCCTCGTCTGCTCCTCCGTCGCACTCGAAGGCCGTCGCGCCCTCATCAATCTCATCGATTCCGTCCTCACCCCCGAACAGAAAAAGCCCAAACGCCAGGCCCCGCCTCCCCGCAAGACCCCCTGGTGATCGCTTCCTTCGCCCCCCGGTACTCGTACCCGTACCCGTACTCGTACCCGCAATCAAAACCCCTCGACCACAGGGGACGCAATGGGGTCGTGTCTCAACATTTGACAATTGACATGACCACGTGGG
>CAZDYB010000091.1:6988-11634 GCA_964509045.1 uncultured Akkermansia sp. | reverse complement strand
AGTTGGGCGAGTTTCTGGCGGAGGGGAGGGGCGGCGGGATCGGGGGAGAGTCGGAGTCGGGGATCGACGGCCTTGCGGATGGCGCGGAGGACGGCGGGTGCGGGGGGGTAAGGATTCTCGTTGGTGTTGAGCTTGATGAGTCCGGGGACCTTGGGTTGTTCACCCGGGACATAGGGATGGAGTCGACGGACGAGGGGACGGACGAGCCGGGCGATTCCCTTGGGGGATTTGGAACTCATGGCGGGGGATGTCGACGGACGGGGGGTTACTTGTCCGCGCGGATGGTGGCGGAGCGGCCGTGGGCATCGAGGCCCTCGACCTGGGCAAATTTCTGGATGGAGGCGAGGGCTTGCTTGAGGGCGCCCTTGCCGTATTCGACGACGCTGGTGCGGCGTTGGAACTGGTCGACGGTGAGTCCGGCGAAGCAGCGACCGGCGCCGCCGGTGGGGAGTTCGTGGCTGGGACCGGCGACATAATCGCCGAGGACGGTGGGGGAGTAATCGCCGAGGAAGATGGCACCGGCGGTGGTGACGCGTTGGGCGACGTCGCGGGCGTGGGCGGTCATGATCTCGCAGTGTTCGGGGGCGAGACGGTTGGTGAGTTGGAGGGCGTGATCGAGTTCCTCGACGTGGATGAGCCAGCCGTTCTTTTCGAGGGCCTTGGCGATGAATTCGCGGCGGGAGAGCTTGGGAAGCTGGCGGGTGATTTCCTTGGTGACGGCCTTGAGGAGTTTGCCGGAGGTGGTGATGAGCCAGACGCGTTCGTGACCGGAACCGTGTTCGGCCTGGGCGAGGAGATCGGCGGCGACGAACTTGGGGTTGGCGGAATCGTCGGCCAGGACGAGGACCTCGCTGGGGCCGGGGAGGAGATCGACGGCGACATATCCGAAGAGGAGTCGTTTGGCGGCGACGACGTAGGCGTTGCCGGGGCCGAACACCTTCTGGACACGGCCGATGGAAGCAGTGCCGAGGGCGAGGGCAGCGATGGCCTGGGCGCCGCCGACGCGATGGATCTCGGTGGCACCGGCGGTGGCTGCGGCGAAGAGGAGGGATGGGTTGACCGATCCATCCTTGCCGCACGGGGTGGCCACGACGATCTGGGGACAGCCGGCGGCCTTGGCCAGGGTGACGGTCATCAGCGCGGTGGAGACCAGGGGAGCGGTGCCGCCGGGGATGTAGATGCCGACGCGTTGGAAGGGGTCGAACTTTTCACCGACGGCGGCGCCGTGATGGTTTCGGCACTGCCAGTTTTCGCGGAGGGACCGGCGGGCGAACTCGGCGACATTGCGATGGGCATCGGCGACCGCGGCGCGGAGGGCGGGATCGGCCTGATCGACGGCCTTCTGGATTTCCTCCGGGGACACGCGGATCGAGGCGGGGGAGAGGCGTGCGCCGTCGAATCGTTCGGTGAATTCGATGAGGGCGGCATCGCCTTTGGCGCGTACGGCCTCGACGATGGCGCGGGTGCGTTCCTCGATGGTGGCATCGAACAGGCTGGAGCCGGCGGCGGCGAGGGCGAGCTGTTCCTCGAAATTGGCGTCGGTATGACGCGTTACGTTCATCGCGGCCACCGTACGGCAGTGCGGGTCGATAAGTCAAAAAGGGTGGCGTGGAGAGATGGGGCGGGATTGCCGGGGGATTGGAGGGCCTTTTTCATCCCGACGCCAACGGCGACAGGCTGTCGCCGCCCCGGACGGATGTTTTCCCTCGCACGTCGGCGGGGTGGGGGACGAACCTCGCGACATGTCGCATCGCCTGCTTCTGGTGGACGCCCATGCGTATGCCTATCGGTCGTTCCACGCCATCCGGTCGTTGAACGCCCCCGATGGGTCGCCGACCAACGCCCTGTTCGGGTTCATCAAGGCGTTGCACCGCATGGTGGCCCAGGTGGGGCCGAGTCATGTGCTGGTGATCTGGGATGGGGGCCTGGACGAGGGACGGATGACGGATCTGCCGGGGTACAAGGCCAACCGGGCGCCGACGCCCGAGGGATTGGAACGGCAGTTGCCGCAACTGGCGGAATGGCTGGATGCGGCGGGTTGGCCGCAATTGCAGCGGGACGGGACCGAGGCGGATGACTGGATCGGGACGTATGCGCGTCGGGCGGAGGCGGAGGGTTGGCAGGTGGTGGTGGCATCGCCGGACAAGGACTTCCTCCAGTTGGTCAATGAACGGGTCGGGATCTTGAATCCGAACGACAAGGTGGAACGGATCTGGACGGTGGCGGAGGTGGTGGCGAAGACGGGGGTGACGCCGGACAAGGTGGCGGACTGGCTGGCCCTGATCGGGGATGCGGTGGACAACATCCCGGGGGTGTCGGGGGTTGGTCCCAAGACGGCGGCCGATCTTTTGAATCGTTATGGATCGGCGGAAGCGGTGCTGGAACGGGCGGGCGAGGTGAAGTCGGAGAAGTTGCGTGCGGCGTTGCTGGGTGCGGCGGAAGATGTCCGGCGCAATCAACGGATGGTGCGGTTGCGTTGTGACCTGCCCGATGGCCCGGGGTTGGAGGCTCTGGGGAGGAAGGTGCCGGACCTGGCGCGATTGCGGACGATGTACCGGGGTTGGGGATTCCGGAGCCTTTTGGCAGAACTGGGGGAGGAACCGGGGCCGTCGGCCGGACCGGTGCAGGGGGATCTGTTTTGATGCCGAAGATGGGAGGGGATGGGCCGCAGATTGCGCAGATTGCGCAGATTGCGCAGATGGAGACGCAATAGAGGGGGTTTGGGTACGGCGGGTTCGAATCTCACCCCGCCGTTGATCGGGCCCGTTTTGGAGACCTTCCTGATCTGCGAAATCTGCGAAATCTGCGGCTGAAAACCTTGATCGAGGCTGAATCGGTGGATTGCCTAGATCAGATTCGTCCAGCGAGGAGGAGGGCGAGGATCTGGGCGGTGACGATGCGGAGGAGCATGGTGAGGGGATAGACGGTGGCGTAGGCGACGTGTGGGGCGTCGGATCGGGCGAGGGCACCGGCGAAGGCGAGGGCGGGAGGATCGGTCATGCTGCCGGCGAGCAATCCGCACAGGGTCATGTAATTGACCTTGAGGACGACCCGGGCGAACACGCCGACCATCAGGAGTGGAATCACGGTGAGCAGGGCGGCGATGCCGATCCAGGATGCCCCGGCGGGGGTGAGGACGGTGGGGACGAAGTGTTCGCCGGCCTTCAATCCGACACAGGCGAGGAACAGGGTGATCCCGAGTTCGCGGAAGGCGACGCTGGCGGCGGCGGGGATGTGCCAGACGAGACCGCCGAAATGGCCGAGCCGGCTGAGCAGGATGGCGACGATGAGCGGGCCGCCTGCAAGGCCGAGTCGGACGGGAACGGGGAGTCCGGGGACGGCGACCGGGATCAGGCCTGCGAGGACACCCAGTGCGATGCCGACGAAGAAGGGGGTGAAGCGGGTCTGGTGAAGGGCGCGGGCGGAGTTCCCCAGGGCTTCGGAAGCCCTTTCGAGTGAACTGGCTTCGCCGACGATGTTGAGGACGTCGCCGAACTGGAGGCGGAGATCGGGGACTGCCGTCATTTCGAGATCAGCGCGGGACACGCGGCTGACGATGACTCCGTAGAGGTGTTCGAGGCCGAGTTCGGCGAGGGAACGACCGAGGACAGCGCGTCGGGTCACGACCACGCGTCGATGGGTGACGGGCCCTTGGGCGACCATGAGGTCGGCATCGGTTTCATGTCCGATCACCCGTTGCACCGCGTCGAGGCCGGTCTGGGTTCCAACGGCGAGAAGCTGGTCGCCAACGCGGACCCGGGCGGTGGGGTTGGCGGGGCGCACGATGCCGTCGCGGGACTGGATGCGGGAGATGACGACGCCGGTTTCGCGCAGGCTGGGCAGGGCGGTGGGGGAGAGGTCGTCGAGATTGGCATTGGTGACGACGAGGGTCCGGCGGATGAGGGGTTCGATGCCATGCCGTTGCTGGGTTTCGAACTCGGCGACTTCGCGGGGGACATCGATGCGGAACAGGATCCGGAGCAGCAGGAGGCTGCCGATGATGCCGACGATGCCGACTGGGTAGGCGACGGCATAGGCGAGGGCGGGGATGGCGCGTTGGTCGGGGGTGACACCGGGGAGGGTGGCGAGGGTCTGTTGGGCTGCGCCGAGGGACGGGGTGTTGGTGGTGGCGCCGGAGAAGAGGCCGAGACTGGCGAAGGGATCGAGTCCGAGCCAGGCGGCGACGAGGGCGATGAGGGCGCCACCGAGGACGATGGCCCCGGCGAGCAGGTTGAGACGGAGGCCTTCGCGTCGGAGGGAGGCAAAGAAGCCGGGGCCGAGTTGGAGACCGATGGTGAAGACGAACAGGATGAGGCCGAACTCCTTGACGAAGTCGCGGATGGATTCCTCGATATGGATCCCGAAATGGCCGGCGGCGATGCCGGCGAACAGGACTCCGGCGCTGCCGAGGCTGAGGGAGCGGTACCGGATTGAACCGATCAGCAGGCCGACGACCGCCACGAGGGCGAGCACCAGCACGGCGTGGGCGACGGGTTGCTGCTGGAGAATGGTGTGGAATGCGTTCATCCGATCGGTCAGGGGGGGTTGCCGGGGCGGGGGCGGAAGTCGCGCGACAACGGAGGGATCCAATCCTTGTGGGTCCCGGGACGCCAGCGGCGAATTTCCCCGGGGGGGCTGGGGGTGGG
>CAZDYB010000091.1:2237-6888 GCA_964509045.1 uncultured Akkermansia sp. | reverse complement strand
GCCGATGTCGGCGCAATGTTCCCGTTCGACGATGAATCCGGCGCGGGCGTAGGCCTGAAGGGCCGGGAGGTTGTTCCGGTTCACGCGCAGTTCGACGGCCTGATGTCCGGCATGGCGTGCGTGATCCAGGACATGGCGGAGCAACTGTTGTCCGAGTCCACGCCCATGCCAGTCGGGATGGAGGTAGAGCTTGTGCAGGTGGAGCCGGGCGCTGTCGGCGCTGGGTGAATGGCTCAGGAAACCGACGGGTTCTCCATCAATCCGCGCCCATTCCCAGACCCTGCCCTGGTCCATCTCCGCAACGATGATGGATTCGGAATACATCCGGCCCAGCATGTAATCGATCTGGGGCACCGGGATGATCGCGGGATAGACCCGGTGCCAGATGTGCGCGGCCAGCAAGGCCAACGCGGGGGCGTCGGAAGGTTGAGCCGGATGAAAGGCCAACGTTGGCGCGGGATGGCGAGGAGACGGTATCACCGGGGCAAGCCCATCGCACCCAGGCTGGGGTGTCGAGGGCGCAAGGAAACGCCTCTGATATTGTCCGTGCCAAAGGATCTGGGCCGGAACCCCGCAGTCGGATCGGTCGTTCCGGTTGAGAGTCCGGCGACAGGCTGTCACCGCTCCGGGCTGGCGGCGGGTGGGGCGGGAGGGTTTGAATGGGGGCGTGATTTCCCCGGTAAAGGATGGAACGGCGACGCCGACGGGCGGACGGCTTTGGTGGTATCGCGCCCTGTCGGCGGGATTGGCGGTGGGAATCCTGTTGGGGGGATTGGAGTTGGTGTTGCGTTGGATGGGAGTGGGTTGGCCGACGTCGTTTCTCCTGCGGAGCGAGGTGGGAGGCAGACCGGTGTGGGTGGAGAATCCGCGGTTCACCTGGCGATACATGCCGCCGGAGCTGGGTCGTGTCCCCCAGCCCTTCGCATTGCCGGTGTCGCGGGACACCAATCTCATCCGGGTACTGGTGCTGGGGGAATCGGCGGCGATGGGGGATCCGGAGCCGGCCTATGGATATCCGCGGGTACTGGAAACGCTGTTGGCGGCGCGGTTGCCGGGACGTCGTGTGGAGGTGGTGAACGTGGCGATGACGGCCATCAACTCGCACGTGATCCGGGATATCGCGGATGATTGCGCCGGGTTGGGAGCTGACGTGTGGGTGGTGTACATGGGCAACAATGAGGTCACCGGCCCGTTTGGACCCGGAACGATCTTCGGTCGGCAATCGCCGCCGAACGGATGGATCCGGCTGGTGACGGGGTTGAAGAAGACGCGGACCGGGCAATGGATGGATCAGTTGGGGAGACGTCGGATGTCGGCGGGTGACGGGCCGGGAGGGTGGGGTGGCCTGGAGATGTTTTTGGAACAGCAGGTGACTGACGATGATCCGCGACTGGACCGGGTGCGGACGTCGTTCGAGGAGAATCTGCGTCACATCATCGGGAAGGGGCGCGAGTCCGGGGCGCAGGTGGTGGTGGGCACGATGGCGGTGAACCTGCGCGACTGTGCCCCGTTTGCTTCCAGGAGCAGGGCGGGGTTGTCGGAGGAGGCGTCGGGGCAGTGGGAGAGGGCATTTCGGGAGGGGCGGGAGGCCCAGGATCGTGGGGATGCCGAGGCGGCGCGGATGGCCTATGACCGGGCAATGGCGCTGGATGACGGGCATGCGGAGCTGGTGTTCCGTCGGGCGCGTGTGGGATTGGGCCTGGGGGAGACCAACGTGGCGGCGTTGTTCGCCCGGGCTCGTGATCTGGACACGCTGCGGTTCCGGACGGATTCGCGGATGAACGCATTGATCCGGGGCGTGGTGACGAATCGGGAGACGGAGGGGATCTGGCTGGCGGATGTGGAGCGGACGTTTGCGGTGAACACGCCGGGTCGAACGCCGGGGAATGAAGTATTCTGGGAGCACGTGCATTTCCGGTTGCCGGGAAGCTATCTGCTGGCGTTGGCCACGGGAGTGCTGGTGTTGGAATCCCTGCCGCGGGAAGTGACGGCGGCGGCGCGACCGGACTGGATCAGTCTGGATGAAGTGGCCCAACGGTTGCCGGTGACCAGTTGGTCGGATTTCCGGATTGTGGAAGCCGTCCGAAGCCGGTTGGCGCGGCCGCCCTTCAGTACCCAGGCCAACGCGGTGGAACGGGATCAACGACTCCAACGCGAGTTGGTATCGCTGGCCCGGGGTGTTCAACCCACGGCGTTCAATGTCCAGGCCGATGTTTTCCGCAAGGCGATCGAGCAACGTCCGGAGGATTGGGTCCTGCACGACCAGTTCGGGCGTCTGCACGAGAGCTTTGGGGACACGGCCGGAGCCATGTCGGCCTGGGCCCGGGTGATCGAGTTGGTGCCCCATCATTTCTCCGTCCGATACCAGATGGGCCGGATGCTCGCGTCGAAGGACGACACGGCGGCGCAGGCGGAGCCGTACCTGAGGGAGGCGATGAAGCTGCGGCCGCAGACGGCGGAGGTGCATGTGGCGTTGGGTCAGGCATTGGCGCGTCAGAAGCGTTTTGATGAAGCGGATGTCGAGTTCCGCGAGGCAACGCGGCTGCGACCGGACCTGCTGGATGCCGAGGTGCAATGGGGGATCGCCCGGGTCGGAGCCGGTGACGATGCCGGTGCCGGCGGACATTTTGAACGGGCCTTGAAGCTGTCGACGAATTCCGCGTTGTCGCATCTGCATCTGGCGCGACTGGCCTTGAAGCTGGGCAATACCAACGCCGCACGGGCCCGGTATCAGGAGGTGCTGCGTCTGGCACCGAACTATCGGGAGGCCCGCGAGTTCCTTGGGGTGGAGAGGGAGTAGGCTGGAGCGGCGAGGATTGCTCGCCGGGTCATCGTACTCGTACTCGGGTCTTGGTTTCGATGCCGGGTAGGAGTGAGGGCCGGGCGATTGGGCTATTCGGGAGCTCCCGCCTGGATCCATCGAATGACGGCATCGACCTCGGTTGGGGTGAGGGTTTCCTTGCCTTCGGGTGGCATGGCTTCGTCGTGGTCGCGGGGCAACAGGATCGCGCGGACGATCTCGGATCGGCCGGGATCACCGGGGATGAGGGCGGGGCGGTCGCTGTCGCCGGCGGCGAGGGCCGCGGTCCGGGTGTCGAGTCGGAGTCCGCCCTTCTGCTTTTCCGCCCCGTGACAGGAGACGCATTTCTGGTTGAGGACGGTTTGGACTTCGGCGAAGGCGGGATCCGAGGCCGGGGTGGCTGGGGATCCGTGCGGAGCATTGGCCCACGATCGGAGCAGTTCCGGAGCGTTCTCGGTGAGGAGTCCGGTGCCGTGGGTAAGGGAACCGCCGTGATGTCCGGCGACGGAGAGGCACAGGAATCCGGTGAACAGGATCAGTCGGAATCCGACCAGGCCGCCGGGAGCCGGATGTCGGAGGAGGAGCGCATGGAGGCTGGTGGCGATGGCGACGAGGGCGGCGCCGGCGATGCCCCAGCCGCGATGTCGTTGGAGGGTGAGTTCATCATAACCGCCGTCGCTGGCCCGGAGGTAGCCGAGGACCATGGTGAGTACGGTGGCGATGACCCCGAAGACCAGGCCGAACTGGATCACCTGACGTCGTTCGGTCGAGGGTTTGCGCCAGGTCCAGAGTTCGAGCAGGGCGACCAGTGTCAGGAATCCGATGGGCAGGTGCAGGAGCACCATGTGGAATGGCCCGAGGAACTGTTGCCAGGAGAACGGCGCGGCACCGATCGCGGTCGGATCCGTCGCGGCCCAGGCCGTGCCGCAGAGACACGGCAAGACCAGCAGGGTCCGCATGGAACGAAGAGCAGGGTGCATCGGCGGCATCCTCATCGCCCTGCCCAGGCCCTGTCTCCACGTGGTGTTGTCGGAAGCTTTCCATCCGTTGCGAAGGATCACGGTTGGTTCGGCGGTTGACCGGGACCGGTTGCGGCCGTTGTTTGGAGCGCATGCGGATCTTGATCGTTGGCTGCGGTTACCTGGGGATGGCCATCGGGGAGAGGCTGATCTCTGCCGGGCACTCGGTGACGGGGGTACGTCGGGGACCGGATGTGGACGGTGAACTGGCGGCGCGCGGCATTGGATTGCTCGAGGGGGACGTCACGGATCGTGACAACGTGCAGTCGTGGCCGGGTGGATGGGACGTCGTGATCAACGCGGTGTCGTCGTCGCGGGGCGGGGCGGAGGTTTACCGGCAGGTGTATGGGAATGGGACCCGGCATGTGGTGGAGCGTTTTGCGGGGAGCGGGATGGCGCGGTACATCCACATCAGCAGCACGAGTGTGTACGGGCAGACGGACGGGGGTTGGGTGGATGAGGACTCGCCGACCGAACCGGGGACGGAGACGGGTGGGGTGTTGGTGGAGACCGAGCGATGGTTGTTGGAGGAGCGGAAGGCGCGGGGATTGCCGGTGGTGATCCTGCGGGTGGCGGGGATCTACGGTGCGGGGCGGGGCCATCTGCTGTTGCAGTTGTTGAAGGGTGAAGCGCGGATCCAGGGCGATGGTTCGCGTTGGGTGAACATGGTGCATCGGGATGACGCTGCGCGTGGCGTGATCTGTGTGGCGGAAGCGGCGGAGGTCGGGCCGGTCTACAACGTGGTGGACGATGAACCGGTGACGCAGGGCGGGTTCGTGAAGTGGTTGGCGCAGGAGTACGGGGAGCCGTCACCGCCGATGGCCACCGAGCT
>CAZDYB010000091.1:0-2137 GCA_964509045.1 uncultured Akkermansia sp. | reverse complement strand
TGAAGTGGTTGGCGCAGGAGTACGGGGAGCCGTCACCGCCGATGGCCACCGAGCTGGAGAACAGCGCGAGGAAACGGGGTCTGACGCACAAGAGGGTTTCGAATCGGCGATTGCGGGAATTGGGGTGGACGCTGGAATACCCGACGTATCGGGTGGGATATCGGCGCTGAGAAAGGGACGGGGGTTGCACGCGGATGGGGAGGGGGGTGAGGGCTTGAGGGACGTATGGGACCTTTGGGACGTATGGGACGTAAGTGGGGGTTGCCCGCCGGCCTTCATTCAACGGCGACCGAACTGCACCGCTCCGGATCTTCCGTGGGGTTGGCCCACCAGGTGGGATCGATGTCGGGGAAGAGGTTGTCGCGGGATTCGACGGCGGAGAGGAACGAAGGGTCCCAGGGTTCGCGACCGGAGAGTTGGGAGATCAGGCGGTCGAAATCGGCGACGTGGCGATCGAATCGGCTTCGCGCGTAGTTGCGGGCGGTGCCCATGCGGATGAGGAAGGGCCAGTCGCTGGCCTGGGCGAGGAGGAGTTCGCGGGCGGCCTGGCGAAGGGCGCGTTGACGGAGGGGATCATCGCCGCCGGTCAAGGCGAAGCGGGCCATCTGGACGGCCATGCGACGGAGGGGGCGTTGCATCCAGGCATTGGAGTCGTCGAGCCAGACGGTGAGATGTCCGCCTTCGCCCCAGGTGGAATCGGCGGGGGTACACACCGGCAGTGCGGGCAGGGATGCCAGATGATCGCCGAGGGTGGACATGCGGAGTTTGGTGGGATTGGCAGCAATGCCGCGGGCGACGGCGTCGAGGAAGTCGGGACCTTCGAACCACCAATGGCCGAAGAGTTCGGCGTCGTAGGGGCAGACCAGCAGGGCCGGTTGATGGGGAGCCGTGTGGGAGAGTTGGCGGATCCGTTCGGAGATGAAATGGGCGGCGTGTTCGCGTGTGGCGGCGAGGGCGGCACCGGGTTGATAGAGTTCCTTGGGGAGATCCGGACCGGTGACGCGGTGATAGCGGATGCCGGTGGGGACGCGGGCATCGGTGCCGGCGGTGAAGGGGGCGAGATAACCCCATTCGGCGTCATCGGCGAGATCCCGATGGAATTCGCGATAACGGGGATCGCCGGGATACCCGCCGTGTCGGCTCCATACCTGGCGTGCGCTGGCGGGATCGCGTGCGAAGGCGGCGAGGCCGGTGGGGGTGAGGACGGGACTGAGGATGCCCTGGGGTGGGGAGGGCTGGGCGAGGAGCAGTCCGTGGGTTTCGAGGATGAACCAGCGGAAGCCGGCCTGGTGAAGTGCGGGTTCGATGGCCGGAGTGTAGGCGCATTCAGGCAGCCAGATTCCGCGGGGAGCAGATCCGAAATGGCGGCGATGTCCGGTGACGGCGGTGAGGAGTTGACCGCGCAGGGCACCCGGATGGTCGGTGAGGAGGGGGAGCAGCGCGTGGGTGGCGGCACAGGCCAGGATCTCGATGCGACCCGCCTCGGCGTGACGTTGCCAGGCACCGAGGAGGTCGCGTCGGATCTCCTGCCAACTGGCGTGGATCCGGTTGAGTCGATCACGGTGGAACCGGGCGACATCGAGCCAGGCGGGCTGGAACAGGTGTCGTTGTTCCTCCTGTCGCGCGAGGTCCCGCATGCGGTCGAGATGGGAGTCGAACCGGTCCTGGAGGAACGGATCGGCCAGCATGGCGGCGAGGGTGGGGGAGACGGTGAGGGTGAGGCGACCGGGGACAGCATCACGTGCCCAGCCGTCGAGCATTTGAAGGAGCGGGAGGTAACACTCGATGATGGCTTCGAACAGCCAGCGTTCCTCCAGGAATTCGGGATGTTCGGGATGACGGACGAAGGGGAGGTGGGCGTGGAGTACGAGCGCGATGGCGGGGACGACCCGGTGGGGATCGGGTTGTGGTGCCGGGGTGGGGGCGGGGATCACTTGGGAAGGCCGCGGAGGTGGAGATCGAACCAGTCGGCCATGAGCGTGACGTCCTTCTCCATGCCGGGCCAGCCGTGGGTCTGACCGGGTTTGCGGATGAGTTCGACGGGTGCCTTCACGCCGATCTGGCGGGCCTTGGCGAGGAAGAGTTCGGCCTGATGGATGGGGACGAGTTCATCGGCATCACCATGGAACAGAAGGGT
>CAZDYB010000090.1:3495-11673 GCA_964509045.1 uncultured Akkermansia sp. | reverse complement strand
CCCCCGCCAACAAATCGAATCTCCCGCGCCCCTTCAGGGCGCATGGGATTTTCCAACGCATCACCCGGGGCATCGGTCGTCGAACTCCCTCAGCCCCGGGCTTTGATCTTCCAGCCCTTCAGGCCGACGGCGCCGGCTCGATGCGCCCTCCAACCCGTGGCAGTCGAGTTCACGAGACTCCGTCCAATCCCCGTCCCACCTCACCCCGTTGCCCTTTTCAACACCCCATCCTCGACCGTCCACCGGAACAATTCCGACGCCAGTTCCACCGGCCAGTTCTCCTCCGTGCACGTCATGAACACCTGACCGCCGCTCCGATGCGCCCGTTGCAACAGCGGAATCAGCCCGGCCCGACGCCCGGCATCGAGCTCGCCCATGACGTCATCGATCAACAACACCGGCATCACGCCGTGCACCGATCCGATGTGCTCGGCCTGGGCCATCTTGAGGGCGATGGCATAAGTGCGTTTCTGGCCTTCACTCCCGAAGGCGAGGGCGGATTGCCCGTTGAGGCGCAGCAGCAATTCATCCCGATGCGGCCCGACCAACGTCGTGCGCATCACGCGTTCCCGGGCACGTGCCTTGGAAAGCTCCACCGCAAAATCACCACGCACCGCCGGTTGATACACCACCTCCACCTCGTCCCGTCCCCCCGCCACCCGCTGATACGAAGACGACACCAGCGGCGCGATGCGCGGGAGCAGTTGATGCCGGGCGGCGATCAGGAGGTTGCCGGTGGCGACCAATTCGCCGGTGAAACTCTCCAGCAACAGTTCGTCCGGCCCGGATTGCTTGAGCAACGCGTTCCGCGAACGCAACGCCTTGGTGTACCGCAACAGGGTCGCGAGATATCCGGTCTCGGTCTGCGACAACAACAGGTCCAGGAACCTCCGACGGCCCCGCGCCGGTCCTTTCACCAACTGGAGGTCTTCGGTGCAGAACACCACCGCGCGCAGGGTTCCCAGATACTCCCCCAGCTTGCGCACCGGTCGACCATCGAGACTGAGTTTGCGTTCCTTCGGAGACCAATATGCCTTGATCTCGTGTTCACCCGCGCCGGTGACGTGGGCCCCGACGAAATAGCCGGTTGCCCCGTGCCGGATCATCTGGGCGCCACCCACCCCACGGAACGAGCGCAGGGTCGCCAGCAGATAGATCGACTCCAGCACATTGGTCTTCCCCTGGGCATTGCGCCCCAGCAGGACGTGGAACCCCGGAGCAAAGTCCGCGTCCAACCGTCCATAGTTCCGAAAATCCCTCAGCCTCAGCCGGGAAAGATGCACGAACCGACCCTGCCCGAGCCCTCCCCGCGCCCCAAGCTCCAACCCTTGGCTCCACTCGCGTTCAAGGCCGGCTGACCCGGACCGACACATGACGGGTCTCCGGCAGGATGAACTTCTTCACCTCCACCGTCACCCGGGTCGCCCCGAACTCCCCTACCACCAAATCCGCGATCTCCACCGCCAACCGTTCGATCAATTTCCAACTGCGTCCTTCCCCCAACGCCAGCAACCGACGGCTCACCGCGTAATAATCAATCGTCCGGGTCAGGTCATCGCCCGCCGCCGCAGCCGACACATCGCATTCCATCTCCACATCCAGCAGCAATCGCTGCGCCCGCACCCGTTCGGCATCGGGCACCCCCACATGATACCAAACCTCCAGATCCCGGATCGCAATCAGGTCCATGTCCCGAGCCTACCGCGCTTCCCGCTCGGGCCCAAGTGGTCCGACGCCGCCCGCTTCACTGCGCCGTCCCACCGTCGGACGCGTGCTTCATCAGCAACGGCAGCGGCACGACCTGCAAGGTCGATTCGTGGCATGCCGCCAGTATCACCGGTGGAGCCTTGCCCGCCTCCGCCGCTTCCAGCCAACGCCCCGCGCACACGCACCATCGGTCGCCCGGATTCAGCCCGGGAAAGCCATACTCCGGCCGCGGAGTCGACAAATCGTTCCCCTGCTCCGCCGAAAACCGAAGGAACTCCGCCGTCACCACCGCACACACCACGTGCCGCCCCATATCCTCCGGACCCGTGGCGCAACAGCCCGTCCGATAAAACCCCGTCCTCGGCACCATGCCGCATACCTCCAACCGCTCTCCCAGCACGTTGCGTCCCGCCCCCGACCTCATGCCTTCAGCCATCGGGGCATGCTGCCTGCCCGCAATCCCGCCTCCAAGCATGTCGTGCCGGATTTCCACTCCGGTTTTCACCCCCCTTGACAGCGATGCTCCCGGAGCGACACAAACCGCCGCGTCACATCGTCTGGGCGATGCGACCTTCGTCACGAGCGTACTTCATTGAACATGAGCCAACCGGAAACACATACCTTTCAGGCCGAGATCCAACAGGTTCTCGATATCGTCATCCACAGCCTCTACACCGACCGCGAGGTCTTTGTCCGCGAACTCGTCTCCAATGCCGCGGATGCCTGCGAAAAACTCCGATTCCTCCAGGCCGGCGGTACCACGCCCATCCATCAGCCCGAACTCGCTCCCGGGATCCAGATCCACGCCGATGCCGACGCCGGCACCCTCACCATCTCCGATTCCGGCATCGGCATGACCCGGGACGAACTCGTCGCCAACCTCGGCACCATCGCCCATTCCGGAACCCGCGCCTTCCTCAAGGCGGTTGCCGAGGGCCAGAAGAACGACACCCGGCTCATCGGTCAGTTCGGGGTCGGCTTCTACTCCGCCTTCATGGTCGCCAGGAAGGTGACCGTCCAGACCCGCTCCCACATCCCCTCCGAACCTGCCTGGACCTGGTCCAGCGAGGGCGCCGGCGGATATTCCATCGACGCCGCCACCGACGACCTCCCGCGGGGCACCCGGATCATCCTGGACCTGAAGGAGGACACCAAGGAGTTCGCTGCCAAGAACCGGATCGAGGCCATCGTCCGACGCTATTCCAACTTCGTCTCCTTCCCCATCGACATCGATGGCTCCCGGCTCAACACCGTCCAGGCCCTCTGGACCAAGAACAAATCCGAGGTCACCGAGGCCGAGTATTCCGAGTTCTACCAGTTCATCGGACACGACTCCGAGGCCCCGCTCTATCGCCTCCACTTCACCGCCGACGGCCCCATCAGCATCCAGTCCCTGCTGTTCGTTCCCGCGCAGAACTTCGAGACCCTCGGCCTCACCCGGGTGGATTCCGAAGTCAATCTCCACTGCCGCAAGGTCCTGATTGAACCCAAGGCCAAGAACCTCTTCCCCGACTGGCTCCGCTTCCTCAAGGGAGTGGTCGATTGCGAGGATCTTCCCCTCAATGTCTCACGCGAACGCATGCAGGATTCCGCCCTGCTCCGTCGCCTGAACCGCACCCTGACCAGCCGCTTCCTCAAATTCCTCAATGAGGAGGCCGGGCGCGATGCCGACACGTACGACCGCTTCTTCAACCAGTACCATCGCTGCCTCAAGGAAGGCATCCTCTCCGATCACGAACATCAGGAGGCCCTCGCCAAGCTCATGCGGTTCGAGTCCTCAAAGACCGAACCCGGCAAACGCACCAGCCTCGCCGATTACATCTCGCGCCTCGCCGCCGACCAGAAGGAGATCTTCTACATCGTCGCCCCCAATCGCGATGCCGCCCTCAGCAGTCCCTATTTCGAAGTCTTCAACGCCCGAAACATCGAGGTGCTGTTCCTCTCCGATCCCACCGACGAATTCGTCCTCGACCGGATCCGGGAATTCGATGGCAAGAAGATCGTCGCCGCCGAGAAGGCCGAACTGGAAGTGCCCACGCCCGAACCCAGGCCCGGCGATCTCACCGAGGAACAGGCCGCCCAGCTCGCCGGCTGGCTAAAGGCCACCCTCGGCGATGCCGTCGACAATGTCCGCGTCTCCCGACGACTCGCCACCAGCCCCGCCCTGGCGGTCGAACGGGATCACTACGTCACCAGCTCCATGCGGCGGACCCTCAAGCAGCTCAATCGGGATCGCACCGACGCCGAACCCGTCACCCCGGACTTCGACATCAATCCGCGTCACCCGCTCCTCGCACGCCTCGACGAGATGCGGCTTCAGGATCCGGATCTCGCCGCCAAGGCTGCCGCCCAACTCTTCGACAACGCCCGCATGGCCGCCGGCATCCTGGAAGACACCCGCCCCATGCTGGGTCGATTGAATGAATTGCTCGAACAGGTCCTCACCCGTCGCTGAGCAACCCCGCCCCACGCCGGATCCGCCCCGGGTAACGACCTTGTCGTGACCCGGGGCTTCCTTTTGAGGGCATCCGATCCGCCTCATTCCTTCTACCTGGAGTTCACCTGCGAAGTCCCGGGATCGGACCGGAACATCCGCGCCGGCAAATCGGCTGATTCGCGACTCGCTCCCCCGGGGGGCTGAGCGCAAAAAACCCCCATTCCGGACGCTTTATCGCCAACGTCATCATTTCACCAAAAACCCCTTGTAGCCCCAACCTGTAGTGGTAGCGTCATCGGCCGTCCCCAAGGGATAGGGTTGCGTGGAAAACTTTGTGGACCATGGCTCACCCCATTCCCGGGATCGGATCTTGAGATTATTGCGCATCGTGACCGCCTTCCCGCCTTTCAGGATGACTGCCGTTCCACGGGTTACCCGGCCCGTCTGCCCGGTGGGCTTCCCAGGCCCCGGTGGCTGCATGCGGTCCTTAGAACCCCAGTTCCAGTCCAGACCCATACCCTCCAACCCCAACACACCAACCCGACCCAGCCATGATTGACGCCCGCGACTCCGCAATGCCACCCGCCACCTCAAACTCCTCCCGGCGCATGTCCCGTACCAAGGCCTCCAAGGCCGCTCCGGCCAAGGCGAAGGCAACTCCGGTTTCCCGCACCCCGGTTCCCGCCCGCAAGGCTTCCCGCAAACCGACGCGGCTCGTCATCCCCCACGTCTTCTCGGATCCCAAGGTCGAACCCTTCGATCAGATCGAGTGGGAACGGCGCACGGCGGAGATCACCGATGATTCCGGCAAGGTGATCTTCAAGCAGGAAGGCGTGGAGGTTCCCAAGTCGTGGTCCCAGCTCGCCACCAAGGTGGTCTGCTCGAAATATTTCTACGGCGACCCCGCAAAGCCCGAACGCGAACATTCGGTCCGACAACTGATCCATCGCGTCACCCGGACCATTGCCGACTGGGGTGTGGCCGATGGCTATTTCTCGGCGGCGGACGGCGAGACCTTCTACCGCGAGTTGACCTGGTTGTGCGTCAACCAGTACGGCGCCTTCAATTCCCCCGTCTGGTTCAATGTCGGCCTGTATCACCAGTACGGCGTCGGAAAGAACTCCGGCCTCGGCAACTGGTACTACAACCGCGTCACGGGCGAGGCCGAACGCGCTCCCACCCAGTACGAGTATCCCCAGTGCTCCGCCTGCTTCATCCAGTCCGTCCAGGACAACATGGAAAGCATCATGACCCTCGCCTATTCCGAGGCCATGCTCTTCAAGTTCGGTTCGGGTACCGGCTCCGACCTCAGCCCGATCCGCAGCGCCCGGGAGAAACTCTCCGGCGGCGGTCGGCCTTCCGGCCCCCTCTCCTTCCTCAAGGTCTACGACCAGGTCGCGAACGTCGTGAAGTCCGGTGGCAAGACCCGGCGCGCGGCCAAGATGAACACCCTCCGGGACTGGCACGGGGACATCGAGGACTTCATCACCGCCAAGGCCCGCGAGGAACGCAAGGCCTGGGCCCTCATCGAGCAGGGCTATGACGGATCGTTCAACGGCGAGGCCTATGGCTCGGTGATGTACCAGAACGAAAACCTTTCCGTCCGGGTCTCCGACGAATTCATGCAGGCCGCCATCGAGGGCAAGGAATGGTGGACCCGCTCGGTCACCACCGGCAAACCCCTCGAGAAGAAGGACGCCTCCCGGTTGCTCGACCAGATCGCCGAGGGCACCTGGATCTGCGGGGATCCCGGGCTCCAGTACGATGGACCGATCCAGAAATGGCACACCGCCAAGGGGACCCAGCCCATCCACTCCACCAATCCCTGCTCGGAATACGTCTTCCTCAACGACACCGCCTGCAATCTGGCTTCGTTGAACCTGATGAAGTTCAAGCGCGCCGATGGCGCCTTCGACACCGAACGTTTCAAGGCCGCCGTCCGCATCTTCATCACCGCCCAGGAAATCGCCGTCGACAACGCCTGTTACCCCACCAAGGCCATTGCCGAGAACTCCCACATCTTCCGCACCCTCGGCCTCGGCTACGCCAACCTCGGGTCGCTCATCATGAGCTATGGCCTCGCCTATGACTCCAACGAAGGCCGCGCTCTGGCCGGTGCCATCACCGCCATCATGACCGGTCATTCCTACGAACAGAGCGCCGAGATCGCCGCCATCATGGGTGCCTACCCCGGCTATGCCGACGCCCGCTGTACCGGCGTCGACAAACCCCTCCAGAAGGACAACATCGAGTCCAACCTCGGCGTCATCCGACTCCACCGGAATGCCGTCGAGGAAATCCAACCCAGCGAAGACTTCGCCTATCTCAAGGACGAAGCCCGCCGCTGCTGGGATCGCGCCCTCACCCGCGGTCGCGAGGTCGGCTATCGCAATGCACAGGTCACCGTCCTCGCCCCCACCGGCACCATCGCCTTCCTCATGGATTGCGATACCACCGGCGTCGAACCCGACATCGCCCTGGTCAAATACAAGCTCCTCGCCGGCGGTGGCATGCTCAAGATCGTCAACCGCACCGTTCCCGAAGCCCTCCGTCGCCTCGGTTACTCCGACAGCTCCGTCGAGGGCATCGTCAACCACATCGAACACTACGATACCATCGAGGACATCGTCCTCGGCGCGGAGGATGCCGCCGTGAAGGATGGCCGGGCCAAGGCCGGCGACCTCGCCCGCAGTGGTCTCAAATCCCGTCACCTCGAAGTCTTCGACTGCGCCTTCAAGCCGTTCCGCGGCACCCGCAGCATCCATTACATGGCCCACCTCGGCATGATGGCCGCCTGTCAGCCCTTCATCTCCGGCGCCATCTCCAAGACCGTCAACTTCCCCAACGACGCCACCACCCAGGACATCCGCGACGCCTATATCCAGGCCTGGCGCATGGGTCTCAAGTGCGTCGCCATCTATCGCGACGGCTCCAAACGGTCTCAGCCCCTCAACACCAAGAAGACCAATGAAGGCGGCGACAAACTGTCCGCCGCCGAGGTCGCCGCCGGCAACGTCGCCACCCTCGAGTCCCGCATCGGCGAACTCGAAGCCGAGCTCGGTTCCCTCCGTGAACAGGTCGGGCAACCCCTCCGCCGCCGACTCCCCGAGACCCGCATGGCCTACAACCACAAGTTCGAGATCGCCGGTCACGAAGGCTATATGACCGTCGGCCTGTTCGAGGACGGTCGCCCCGGTGAACTCTTCGTCACCATGGCCAAGGAAGGCTCCACCATCGGCGGTCTCATGGACACCATCGGCGCCCTCACCTCGATGTCCCTCCAGTACGGCGTTCCCCTCGAATCCCTGGTCAAGAAGTTCGCCCACCAGCGCTTCGAACCTTCCGGCTACACGCGCAATCCCCAGATCCGCAACGCCGCTTCCATCATCGATTACGTGTTCCGCTGGATGGGCAACCAGTTCCTCCCCGGCTATCTCGAAGCCAACAGCCCCGTCGGTGCCCAGGCCGAGATCCCCCTGCCCGGCCTTCACGACGAGCTCAAAAAAAAACTGAACCGGCCCGTCCCGGAGTTGCCCCTCGCTGACGAAGGCAACACCGCAATCCTGCCCAGACCCGCCGTCCGGCATCCCGTCGCCCCCACGGTTCCGGCAGCCGCGGCCCATCGCCCCGCCACCGCCGCCAATGTGCTCACCCACATGATCTCCGGCCAGGCCGATGCCCCGAGTTGCCCCAACTGCGGCCACATCGCCGTGCGCAATGGCGCCTGTTACAAGTGCCTGAATTGCGGCGAAAGCCTCGGCTGCTCCTAGGCCCACCACCGCCTTCAGCCGAAAAGGGGATGGAACCGTCCGGTTCCATCCCCTTTGTCCTTCAAGCCTAGGCCCGTCGCTGATCCCGCCCCATCCGGATCTCCACCTACCGCTTCCGACCCTTCACACCACCCGGACTGCGCTTCGCTCCAGCCGGACGGCGCACCGGACCCGGCGCCGGGCGACGCATCACCATCGGAGCCCGCTTCTCCACCGGACCAGTCCGCCGTTCGGCAAGTCCCGCCCGCGCCGGGATCTTGCCCA
>CAZDYB010000090.1:0-3395 GCA_964509045.1 uncultured Akkermansia sp. | reverse complement strand
GCCGAGGCCAGATACTTCTCGTATTGGGAACTGAACAGCTCGTCCCGGTTCACATAGAGCCGGAAGATCGCCGGGTTCTGTCGGACCTGGGTCGCGTAGTAAAAGGTCAATCGATGCCCCTGTACGCTCACCGGTTGCCGACGCTCGATGGCGTCGCGCAGGGTCCGGTTCACGATCCCGGTCGGCACGGTCTGCCTCAACTGCGCCGCCACATACCGCACCGCCTCCAGCAGGCGATCCAACTGGAATCCCTCCGTCGCCGACGTGAAGATCACCGGCGCGTAATCGAGGAAGAAGAGCTTCGACTGCACCCATTCCCCGAACTCCGACAACGTGGTCAAACGCGGACGACGGTCATCCCGATCGCGCGTCTTGTTCAACCGCTCCTCAATCTCGTCCTCGCGCGATTTCCGCACTGATTCGGCCACGAGATCCCACTTGTTCACCACCACGATGCACGCACGCCGTTCCTCCACGATGACGTCGGCAACCTTCTTGTCCTGTTCCAGGATCCCGGACACCGCATCCAGCACCAGGATCGTGATGTCGCTCCGCGCAATCGCTTCCTTCGTCCGTTCCACGCTGAAGTACTCGATCGAATCATCGATCCGGCGCGCCTTGCGCACTCCGGCGGTGTCGATCAGCACGTACTTCTCCCGTACCCCCTCGGTGTCCACTTCGAACGGCACGTCGATGGCATCGCGGGTCGTTCCCGGGATCGGGCTCACGATCACCCGGCTCGATCCGGTCAGGGCATTGATCAACGAAGACTTGCCCACATTGGGACGGCCCACGATCGCCAACCGCACCGGACCGTACTTGCGCGGGCGACGCTTGCCGGTCACTTCGTCGATCGGCGGTTCCAACCGTTCAACCACCGGTTCCTCCCCCTCCGCCAGCGGCAGGGTCACCTCACCCGGCTCAGGCGGGGGCAGATGACGACAGGCCTCATCCATCAAGTCGTCAATCCCCGACCCATGGATCGCCGTCACGGGAAAGAGCTTCTCGAATCCCAACCGGCTGAACTCGACCACCCCGGGCGTGGCCCGGTCGGTGTCCACCTTGTTCACCACCACCAACACCGGCTTGGCCGTCCCACGAAGCTTCACCGCCACTTCCTCATCCAGTGGCACGATCCCTTCCTGGACATTCACCACCAGCAGGATCACCGCCGCCGCCTCCAACGCGAGATCCACCTGATCCAGCATCGCCGCCATGATCACGTCGGTGGCCTTCTCACGTCGCACCAGCCCGATCCCGCCCGTATCGATCAGGGTGAAGGGCCTTCCATGCCACTCCACCTCCGCCGTCACACGGTCTCGGGTCACGCCGGGTTGATCATGGACGATCGCAATGCGCCGGCGGGCGATGCGATTGAACAGTGCGGATTTGCCGACATTGGGCCGGCCGACGATGGCGATGACGCCTGACATGGGAGCAGCATGCGCAGGTGCAACGCACGGGGACAACCCTTGTGGCGAATCCCTCTTTTGGTTTGCCCTCCCCCACGCCCTGCCCAACCTCCCCGGACATGCTCAGCGAAATCCGCTCCGTCCATTTCATCGGCATCGGTGGCACCGCAATGGCCAGCGTCGCCGCCGCCATGCAGGACCGCGGATTCCAGGTCTCCGGCTCGGATCTCAATGTCTATCCGCCCATGTCCGACTTCCTCGCGGAACGTCGGATCCCCGTCCTGCAAGGCTATGCCGAAGCCCATCTCGCCCATCGACCTGACCTCGTCGTCGTCGGCAATGCCATCTCCCGAGGCAATCCCGAGGCCGAAGCCGTCCTCGAACACAAGCTCCGCTACATCTCCCTTCCCGAACTCCTCAAGGAACTCTTCATCCGCGGCCGACGCTCCATCGTCGTGACCGGCACCCACGGCAAGACCACCACCACCTCCCTGCTCGCCTGGGTCTTCGAACATGCAGGGTTGAACCCCTCGTTCCTCATCGGCGGCATCCCCCGCAACCTCGGCCAGGGCGCGCGCTTCACCGATTCCCCGTGGTTCATCATCGAGGGCGACGAGTACGACACCGCCTTCTTCGACAAGCGCTCCAAGTTCGTCCATTACCTCCCCGAAATCGCCATCATCAACAACCTCGAGTTCGACCACGCCGACATCTTCCCGTCCCTCGCCGACATCCAGCTCTCCTTCAAACGCTTCATCAATCTCATCCCCCGCAACGGCCTGCTCCTGGCCAATGGCGATGACGCCAACCTGGATGCCCTGCTCCGGATCAGCCATTGCCCCGTCAAACGCTTCGGCCTCAGCGCCCCCAACGAGGTCCACGCCTCCGGACTCGCCCTTCACCCCGGCCACTCCGAATTCCAGCTCGGCGACGTCCGCTTCAGCATCCCCCTCATCGGTGAACTCAACGTCCGCAACACCCTCGCCGTCGTCGCCTGCGCCCGGCACTGCGGTCTCCCCGATTCCGTCATCCAGTCCGCCTTCAACCAGTTCCAGGGTGTCGCACGACGCATGGACGTCCGCGGCGAAGCCGGCGGGGTCACCGTCGTCGATGACTTCGGTCATCACCCCACCGCCATCCGGGAAACCCTGCGCGCCCTGCGCGTCCGCTTCCCCGGTCAACGGCTCTGGGCCGTGTTCGAACCCCGCTCCAACACCACGCGCCGAAACGTCTTCCAACAGGAACTCGTCGATGCCCTCGAACGCGCCGATCGCATCGTCGTCGCCGAGATCGCCCGCCTCGAACAACTCCGACCCGAAGATCGACTCAACCCGGATCGACTCATGCAGGATCTGCGACTCGCCGGAAAACCCGCCGCCTACCTGCCCAATGCCGACGCCATCGTCGATCACATCGTCGGCCAGGCCCGCCCCCACGATGTCGTCTGCGTCTTCTCCAATGGCGGTTTCGACGGCATTCACGGGAAGTTGCTGAAGCGACTCGGGGAGGCCGGGCCGCAGTAGGGAGTGGAAGGGCGAACCGGGAAGGAACCGGTCATTCCCCGAAAACACGCTTGCTCCTGCAACGCACCCGCGTACCTTGCCCGCCCGCGCCGGATCGGGTCGGTAGCTCAGCGGTAGAGCAGCGGCCTTTTAAGCCGTTGGTCCAGGGTTCAAATCCCTGCCGACCCACCACCGCCCCGAAATCCGCGGTTGATCTGTGATGATTGATCCGGAACCGGGTCTTCCCCGTGAAAAAGGGAACGGTCAAAGGTCCAGCGCGTTTGACATAGGCAGGAAACAGCCGGCGAAAGACGGGACTTTGTCCTGCGCTGATTCTCCGCATCGTGGGTTTTGAAACGATCCCGGTGCCGTTGGAATTGACGCGTGACAAGGCCACTCAAGGCCGGCTAAGCGAAGAGAACAGTCCGCGACCCCATCGTCTAGAGGCCTAGGACACCGCCCTTTCACGGCAGTAACCGGG
>CAZDYB010000089.1:0-11713 GCA_964509045.1 uncultured Akkermansia sp. | reverse complement strand
TGCAGTGGGAGGACAACTTCTACGGCGGCAACCGCGGCCACACCTACCTCGGCAATCCCGATTCCCGCACCTCCGTCTACCCCGATTACGTCCGCGTCTGCACCAGCTTCAATGTCCCCTGCGAACGTGTCATCTATCGCAAGGACCTCCGTGCCGCCCTCGAACGGATGCTCGCCTCCGAGACCGCCTACGTCCTCGACGTCGTCACCCCCTACACCGAACACGTCCTCCCCTTCATCCCCGCCGGACGCACCGTCGCCGACATGATCTGGAAGTGACCCGTCCCGCTTCCCTCCACCCCCGGTCCTGGGACTGAGCCCACGACCGGGGGTTTTTTGTTGGTTCGTTGTTCAAGCGCGGCTCAAGGCGTTGTCGCTGACAAAGAGGTTGCGGGAGCGGAATCCCGGGGGGCTTTCCAGCAGCAGAACAGCGCGGAGCCCAGCGAGGGATGAGGCAAACCAAGGCCGTTTCAGTTGGCGATCCTCGGTCATGGCCCAGCCAGGGCTGGGCAGATGGAATCTGCGGGCCAACTCCTCCGCCGTGGCGGCAAGGTAGGCATCCCGGATCCGGCCCAATTCCGGGTCCAGCGGATCCAGCAGCGGTGGCACAGCCGCCAGCGCGGCTGCGGTCGGCGCCGCGTAAAAGGCATCCAGAAAGTTGGCGAGACACCGGTCAAAGGAGTCGCCTCCGGCCGCCAGTGCCGCCACCTCTGCCAAGCTCTGCGGTCTCACGTTCTTCCTTCCTCAAAAAGACTTTCCACCAGGTACTGCGTGCGCATCGGGATCCGATTCTCAGGATAGTATCGTCCAACCAGATCCAACACGGCACGCGCGTTCTTCATTCCGAGGTGCCGGATGAGGAACAGGATGTCGGGGACATCCGAACCTTCCCCGCTGGTCCCGCCCATCCGGGCCGCCATGCACTTCATGGCCAGCAGATACTCGGGAACCGGCATGGTCAGGCGAAGGTAGGGAAACTGAGGAAGATTGCCGGACGTCGTTTCGTGCCGCGCCGAAATGAATCCCTTAACCCCGTCATTCAACCAGTCCGGGGGCAATTGACGCTCTTCACCGATCCGCCGAACCAACTCACGGGTGAGAGTCGTCGGATGAAAGATGGCATCCACGTCCTTGGTCGAAAGGCGGGCGTTGAAGGCCAACACCATCACGGTTCCGCCAAAGAGGCAGATCTCCCCGATCACTCCGTGCTTTCCCAATTCCTCGGAAAGGCCCGAGAGAGCACCAAGAATCGCCTCACGAGTGAGGGCTGACCCGGAGTCGGATGGGGAGCTCATGGCAGGTTGATCTTCGTAAAAGCTTTGCATCGGCAGGCCGGCAACGGTTTCCGCTGATTTCCCTGTGGGCGGAATCTCGAGACGGAACTGGCTGGGATCCCGGAATGGCATCTCGATGTGGCGACTGAAGCTGCGTTCATCTGACTTCTCCAATACGACAGCGGTATCAGATCAAATGAAAGGAATGGATATGGTGAGTGGTTCGTTGGCTTTCCAAAGGGACAGGCTCGCGACGAAGGGTTTGCGAAAGGAGATCCAGCCGACCCGAGCGATCCTGCTGCAGAGCCAAGCTTATCCACCCACCGGTCTGCGTCCGCCTTCGCACCCTTCGCCCCTTTGTTCTTCACCCCGCCCCGGCCCTCCCCTTGCCTTCCCCGGGTTCCGTGGCACTTCAAACCATGTCGTCTGGCACCTCACGCACCTGGTTCATCACCGGTTCCTCCTCCGGCTTCGGTCGCGCCCTGGTCGAGGCCGCCCTCGCCGCCGGTGACCGCGTCATCGCCACCGCCCGCAATCCCGATTCCCTCGCCCCACTCGCCGATCGCGCTCCCGATTCCCTCCTCGCCCTGCCCCTGGACGTCACCCAACCCGATTCCATCGCCGCCGCCATCCCGACCGCCATCGCCCACTGGGGACGCATCGATGTCCTCGTCAACAACGCCGGGGCCGGTCTCCTTGGTGCAGTGGAGGAATGCAACGATGCCGAATCGCGCGCCGCCTTCGAAACCAACTTCTTCGGTCCACTCGCCGTCCTCCGCGCCCTTCTCCCCCACTTCCGACAGAATCGCTCCGGGCACATCGTCCAGATGGGTGCCGCAGCAGCCATCGCCAACTACGCCGGCTTCGGCATTTACGGTGCCGCCAAGGCCGCCCTCTCCAGCCTCAGCGAATCCCTAGCCCAGGAACTCAAACCCCACGGCATCCGCGTCACCCTCGTCGAACCCGGCCCATTCCGGACTGATTTCATCGGCCGCTCCATGTCCCGCGCCGCCCAACCCCTTCCAGACTACGCCAACACCGCCGGCCGCTTCGGCCAATACCTCTCGAAGATCGATGGCAAGCAACCCGGCGATCCCCATCGCGCCGCCCGCGCCATCGTCGATCTCGTCCACTCCCCCGAACCTCCCTTCCGCTTCATCCTCGGCAGGTATGCCATCGACAAGACCCGCAAGACCTTCACCAACCGTGAACGCGAGCTGGCCCTGTTCGAAGCCGCCGGCGCGGCTTCCGATGGCTGATCCGTCCGTTGCACTCCCACACGCCATCCCTAGAGTCGGCGCGCGATGAGTTTTGTCGGTGAGTTCAATTCCCTGCCCCTGAGTCCCCTGTTGCGACGCGCCGTTGCGGCCAGCCCCGCCGACGTCCGCTCCGTCCTGCGGTCCGGCCCCCGCACCCTGACCGATTTCGCCACCCTGCTTTCCCCCGCCGCAGCCGGGGATCTCGAACTGCTCTGCCAACATTCCCAGGCCCTCACCCGCCAACGCTTCGGCAAGGTCATCCGGCTCTTCGCACCCGTTTACGTCAGCAACGAGTGCATCAACAACTGTTCCTACTGCGGATTCTCCCGCGACAACCCCATCCTCCGCGTCACCCTGTCGCTGGATGAAGTCGCACGCGAAGCCGTTGCCCTCGCCCATCAGGGCTTCCGCAACCTCCTCCTCGTCGCCGGCGAACATCCCCGCTTCATCTCCAACGGTTACCTCGCCGACTGCACCCGCGTCGTCGCCCGTTCCATCCCCTCCGTTTCCCTCGAAGTCGGCCCCATGGAAACCGACGACTACCGCGCCATCGTCGATGCCGGTGCCGAGGGTCTCGTGGTCTATCAGGAAACCTACGACCGCGAAGTCTATGGCCGGATGCACACCGCCGGTCCCAAGCGCAATTTCGATTGGCGCCTCGAATGTCCCGAACGCGCCTACGCAGCCGGGTTCCGTCGCCTCGGTATCGGCGCCCTGTACGGACTTTCCGACTGGCGCCTTGAAGCCCTGTGCCTCGCCGCCCACGCCCAATACCTCCTGCGCCATTGCTGGAAGGCAACCCTGACCCTTTCACTCCCACGACTTCGTCCCTGTGCCGGCGAATTCGAACCCCTCACCCACCTCGCCGACCGCGAACTCGTCCAGCTCATCGCCGCCTTCCGCCTGCTCCTTCCCGACGCCGGCATTGTCCTTTCCACACGGGAACCCGCACGTCTCCGAGACGGACTCTTCCCCCTCGGGATCACCCACGCCTCGGCCGGCAGCCACACTGAACCCGGCGGCTATACCGGTGCCGGCAAGGAGAACCTCCACCAGACCGTCCGTGGCCGGATCGTCGAACTGGAGGCCAATGCGCCTTCGCTCACCCCGATCGAGGGACGCGCCACCAACGCCACCGGCCAGTTCGAGATCGCCGATCAACGTTCTCCCGCCGAGATCGCCAGCCTCCTCCGCCAACTCGGGTATGAACCGGTCTGGAAGGACTGGGACCCCGCCCTCACCCATCCCGAGGCCGTTGCCATCCCCGCCTGAACGGGGCGGCGACGTTCGGTCGCCGGTCTCCCTGCCATCGCCCCCTCACAACGCCCTCCGTTTTCGTGCCGTTGTGTTTCGTGGTCCGATCCCTTCCCAATCCCGCCCCTGCTCCGTGTTCCCTGTGGTAAAGGCGCTTCCCGGTCCGTGCAGCCGACAGTTCGTTCCCATCCCGTTTCAGCTGGATCCGGCCCCGGCCGACGACACCTTGGCTTGAGCCGGGGCGGAATTCCCCGCAAGTCCTGCCGGATGGCAGTTCCGGGTCGCCCAGGTCACCGCAGCGCAACTTCATTCAACTGGACCACAACTACTCCTTCCAGTGTATGGCAATCCCCATGGGACCAGGTGTATACCCGGGACGCTCCCCGGAAGGATTTCAGGATCGGCACGACTGGCCATGGTGGCTTGTCGCGTCTGCTCCACCCCATGCCGGGGAGCTGTCCGGAAAGGATCCCAGCATGAACCAAACTCCGTTCCTCCTACGATGTCGCCATGCGCTGCCACTTGTGGCCGCATGCCTTGGATCGTATGGCGCCCTTGCCCAGGCCCTTGTCCCCGGCCCGGCCGAAGAAAATGGCCTCCAACCCATCGGCGCCACCGTCTATGTCAATCCCCAGGACGGCTTCACCATCGCCAATGGCGCCACCGAAAGCATCGGCGTCGCCATCGCCCGCAATGGCAATGTCATCGTCGGCTGGGAAGACGATGGATCCGACCTCACCGATCTCGCCGCCACCTGGACCCTGTTCAACGCCTTGGGCGAGCCGATCACCGCGGAGGTCGAGATCACGTCCAACGATCCCGCCCTCGCCGGGTTGACACTCAGTTCCCGTTTCCTCTCCTACTTCCGCGCCAATGGCACCCCTACACCCGCCCGCACCAGCTGGGGTCCCAAGGTCAAGGCCAACCTCTTCGGCAATGGCATCGGCATGGGCGCCACCTCCTATGGACTCGGCGTCGAAGTCCCCGCCCTGCTCCCCATCGAAAACAATGCCGCCGGCGAAAACGCCGGGGATTATCCCACTGTCCAACTCCTCGACAACACCGGCGGCCCCATCGGCATCCTCTCCGGTGTCACCGACGAATATGCCGAACGTTCCGGCAACATCCGCATCGGGGACTGGGACTACCTCTCCAACGGCAACATCGTGATCGTCGGCGAAAGCCGTCAGTCCGATGACCTCGTTTCCGTCTACGGCGGTGAAGCTCCCGCCAACCACGCCATCGTCCGCATCCTCACCCCCACCGGCACCGAGGTGAAGGCCATCCAGCTCGTTTCCGACAGCCCCACCCGGTCCGAGATCTGGCATGGCGTCGCCTCCGTCCGCGATGGTTTCGCCGTGCGCTTCGGCGGCGCCGATGGACGCGGCAAGGTCCGTTTCTTCAACAACGCCGGTGATCCCGCCGGTCCCAATGTCGACCTGGATACCCTCGTCGAGAATCCCCTCGCCGGTGCAGGCGGTCGCGGGGATGGCATCGGTTTCCACGGCAATGGGAATGATGCCTATGCCCTCGTCACCATGGGTGCCAGCGCCGAAGGCCCCGCCGTCGTCGTCACCGTCCTCAACGCCAATGGCACCGTCCGCTGGAGCAAGGTCGTCTCCGACGACATCGTCATCAACGGACCCGGCCGTGGCGATGTCGCCATCGATTCCATCGGTCGCGTCGCCGTCATCTATGACGACACCGCAGCCACCGGCGGTTTCGCACGCGGGATCATCGGACGCGTCCTGGATGCCCAGGGCGAACCCCTCGGCGGCTCCTTCTTCATCAGCGAACGGGAAGCACCCAGCGATACCCTCCTCGAATCCCGACGTCCCCGCATCGCCTTCCGCAACGACACCATCGCCGCCGTCTGGGAAAGCAGGAATGCCGATGTCCCCGACGTCCGCACCGTCGGCTTCCGCCAATTCGTCATCCCCGTGAAGCCCGGCAGCATCGAGGCCGCCGGCCTCACCCGCATCGTCCCCGACACCCTGGTCATCAACCAGGACCTCGATGCCCTCGGCAACTGGGAACCCTATGCCTCCGTGCTCGGCACCAGCACCTTCCTCATCGAGGCCAACGCCTACGCCGAGGGTACCACCGACATGCAACGCTTCGTCGTCGCCTTCCAACCCGCCGCCGGCGGCACCCCACGACTCGGTGAAGCCGTCTTCGCCGACAACGGCACTCCCTTCCGCGGCCCCGTCAATGCCTCCCGCCAGAACGGCAATCCCGGTCGCGTCGGCGGCGATCCCCGCCCCGGTGCCGTCAACTTCGTCGCCGGGGGCGAGATGTCCCCGCACACCCTGCCCGAATTCAACTCCGGCAACCGATGGAACACCGGGTTCAATCGAATGACCGAAGGCGGCGTCGAAAGCCGCTACGGCACCGTCCAACCCTTCCGACTCAACACCACCACCCTCGAGCAGACCCCGCTCGCCCTCGCCTTTGATGTCGCCAATGGCCGACTCTCCTCCGGCGTCACCCCGTCCGCCGAACACAGCCGGTTCGGCGGCGATATCGTCGGCCTCGGCAATGGCAACTTCGTCGTCACCGCCGAAGACCGTTCCCGCACCCGTCGTACCGATGGCAATTGCGCCGTCGCCACCATCATCGCCCCAGATGGCACCATCGTGAAGGAGACCTTCCACGTGGCCGATGGCGATTTCTGGTCCAATACCGCCGCCTTCCAGGGCGGGTTCGTCCTCCGCGTCCAGGGCGTCCTCTACTTCTACGACAACGACGGAAACCTCCTCGGCTCCGTCAACCAGTCTGTCTCCGGCGAAAGCTTCGACCCCGGCCGCGGTGACGGTACCCGCATCGCCGGTCACGTGAACCACCCCTACGTGTTCCTCGCCGGCAAGGTCACCACCGGCCCCATCATCCGCGTCGCCGTCTTCAACGCCAGCACCCGGAGCTTCGTCACCTCCACCGAGGTCAGCGAAGGTGGCTTCCGCGGCGACTTCAACCGCGCCAACCTCGCCGTCGATGCCCTCGGCCGCACCGTGGTCAGTTGGGTCGCCCGCCCCGATGGCTATGAACTGGATCAGGTCGCCGCCCGGGTTCTCGCCCTAGAAAACGGCAGCACCCTCCGCGCCCTTACCCCCAGCTTCCTGCCCTTCATCAACCAGGCTCCCACCGGTGGCATCCGCACCTTCCAGATGAGCCTCGCCATGACCACCCGTCAGATCCTCGTGGCCGCAAAAGGGGAGATCAATCTGGCCAACAAACCGGAACTCGGCCCCACCTCGTTCCAACAGGCCAACTTCTACACCGTCATCTCCCACCCCACCCCCGCCGACGATCCCACCCCGTCCGCCGTCGCCAATCCCATCACCACCACCGCCGCCCGGTCCGCCAACGGCGTGACCTTCACCTGGACCGGCGGCAACGCCCCCTTCAAGGTCCAGAAACGCATCCTCGCCCTTGCCGGCGAATGGACCGACGTCCTCACCACCTCCGACCGCTCCGCTGAGGTCCCCGCCGATGGCGAGGCCGGCTTCTTCCGCGTGATCGGTCAGTAATCGGTTCCCATCCACACAGGGGCGGCCGGATCTCCGGCCGCCCCCTTTTTTGTTTCCCCATCCCCTCGAAATCCGTCCTCCAGCCACCATTCGGGGGTATATCCCCAACTCCCCTCCCACCCTCCATCCATCAGATCCGGTCCAATGCCCGGACTTCACACCCGAGGTTGCCGCCAAACCGGTTCACCCATCCGGATTCACTCCCACCCCACGACCCATCCCATCCCATCCCCTCACCCCGTTTGGATCTCCGAAACCTGCGAAGTCGGAATTCTTGACGGGTTTCCCACCGATAACCCGCGGAATGAACTCCCTCGTCACTTTCCAGAAACCCCCTGATTGCCCGACCACCTGCGCCAACTGCGGAGCATTCTCCCGCCAGAATCGACCACCCGTTTTCGCACAATCAAGAATCCGCATCTGGCACGCATCCCGCTCAACCTGAAGGCGGTGCCGGACCGTGCGTCTGGCTGTGGCGGCAGCGGAGATAGTTTAAACTGCGCTACTCAACCAACCTCCGTTGTCGCGGGGCGGACGGGCGGGCACCAGCGAACCGGCGGCGGTTGCTCACAAGGCAACCGCCGTCTTCGTTTCCTGCGACCTCAGCGCGGCCGCAAACACCTCGTGGCTCCGCACCGCTTCGTCCGGCGTCACACACCCCAACCGATCCCCCAGCTCCCCAGCCCGCTCCGCCGCATACGCCGCCCACATCTGCTGGAAACAATCCGGGAACCCCGGCTCGAAAATGCCGCCCGTGATGGTCGGAAACGCCGTCTGGAATCCAAGATCCACCCGCGACCACATCTGCTCCCGACCCCGCTCGAAGGTCCACAGGGTCTTGGGTTCCGACGTCGTATACCGTGCCCCACCCTCCGTTCCCAACACCTCCAACGACCACGTATTCGTTGCTCCCGGCGCCATCCGTTTCATCTCCAACCGCATCGGCACCTCGCGCCCATCCACCTCCACCTCCGTGTGCAGCATCGCGTTGTCCCACGTGTCGCACACCGCCATCCCCCCCTTCCCGTCCGGTCGCTCTGTATAGATCTTCTGCAACTGCGCATAGACCCGCACCGGATTCCATCCCAGCCGGAACGGCACATGCACCACATGCATCCCCAGGTCGCCCATCACCCCGATCTCACCGCACGTCCGCACCTGCCGCTTCCAGTTCACCGGCTTGCCCGGATCCAGGTCGCTCGCATGCCAGAAACACGAACGGATCTCCAACAGCTTACCAAACCGACCCGATCGCGCGGCCTGGATCACCCGTTGCACTCCGGGCAGGAACGGAAACTCCGAACTGCATCGCACAAACCGGCCCGATGCCGCCGCCCGATCCCGGATCTGGCGCGCCGCCGCCAGATCAATCCCAAACGGCTTCTCCGCCAGCAGATCCTTCCCGGCATCCAGCACGTCGCAATAGATCGACTGATGCAGGTTGTGGGGCACCGCCACGTACACCACGTCGATCTCCGGATCCGCCAACAGCTCACGATGATCCCGGGTCAGCAACCGCACCCCGGGAACACCCCGAAACCATTCCAGCAACCGGTCCTGGAGATCGCATACCCCCACCAACTCGACCTTCACCGGGAACGGCTCCAGCACGAACCACCGCGCAAATGCACTCGCCGCCTCCCGGCCCATCAGGCCGCCGCCAATGATGCCAACGCGCATCGTCTTGCTCATGATCCCCACAGCCTCCCCGCCTCTGCCCACCCGACGCAAGCCTGTCAGCAATCACCCACCGGAACACGGTCTGGAGCGGCAACGTTCGGTTGCCGGAAATGCGGAGAATCAAGCAGGCGCTTCGGAACCGGAAAAGACCATTGGCGACCACCCCTCGGATTGTCTGGCGGGTGCCGGCGTCGCGTTGCGCTCCCGCCCGATCACCCTTTCGAGCGCTCTTCCATGCCGGACCGCAGCCGATACAACTGATCCTCCCGATCCGCCAACCGGCTCTTCAAACCCACATTCTCCGCCTCCAACTCCCGGATCCGTTCCTTCAACAGGTACTGTTCCCGCAACCGGCCCAGCACAGGATCCCCTTCCCCATGGGCCATCACCAGTTGCCGAAACTCCGTCTCCCCCACCAATCCCGCCGACTCCACCGCCTTCTCCGTCGGAACCCCGTTCCCGATGTCCGCCGCCGCCCGCCTCAACCGGCGCAACACCACCACCGTCAGATCCCGCGCCCCGCCATCACCCGTCCGTTCAGGTCGATCCCCCCGCTCAGGGCGCTCCAATCGACCCATCCGGTCCACACGCTCATTCCGATCCGTCGCCAACTTCGGTGTCACCGTCCCCTTCCCCATGTAATCCGGTTCCTTCACATAGGCCGCCACCTTGTGCCATTCCGCCAACAATCGCGTCCCCGTGATCCGGATTCCCAACACCCCACGCCGGATCGACCGCTCCACCCGCGTCGTCCCACTCAACTCATCCAGCAAACCCGCAAACTCATCCTCCGACCTCGAATCCCCCAGACTGTCGATGATCCCGAAATCCACTGCGAAAAACGGCCGGTTGAACCAATAGATCGGCAAGGCCAGCAAACGCCGGGTAGGCGGAATCGCCTTGAAAAAAAGCCTCTTCTCGTACTTCTCCGGCCGCCAACCGTAATAAGCACAGATCGCTTCCCTGAAAGTATTGAACTCCGCCTTGTCCCCCGCCATGGCCCTCAGGATGAAACATCTGAGCCTCCACTGGCAACGCCGGCCTTGCACCGGCAACCTCACTGCAAAATCTCCCCTGTCCGATCCCTCCAGTCCAATTCCCCCCAGGGACCATCCCGCATCCCACCCAACAACCCGTTACCCAGAATGAAATGGTGCGCGATGCAGGGTTCGAACCTGCGACCCCTACCGTGTCAAGGTAGTGCTCTACCACTGAGCTAACCGCGCATCCGAAAGTCGGAAGGCCGATAATCTATGGAGCGAGCCAATCGGTTCAAGGCCATTTTTGGTTCCTGTCGATTTCATCAGCGCCGCCGCAGGCGATCCCGCCCCCCTCTCGGCTCTCCGTGGGCTCTGAGCCGGAATCCTGCAGTTGGGAGGGAAGTGACGGCGCAGCAGATTCTTTCGCAGGCCGGGAAGTGAGCGAGGCGTTCCGCAGCGCGGGATGACGGGCGAACGACGAAGGCATTGCGGAAGAGGATCCAACCGGGACGACCGATCCGACTGCATGGTCCCGACCGAGGTGAAGGCATCCGATTCGCACCCGGCGACTGCCACTCGTCCCAACCGCAGGGGTTGACCCCGGACGGAAAGCACCGGGCACGTTTTCCACGTCCACCTGGGCAGGTGCCCAGGGCTGTCGACCCTCAATGCGATGTCATCCCCGTCGGGATCCACCTCAACCCGGGGTTCAGGTCCAGGCGGACGACCGGACACCAATGTCCAGAATCCCTACTCCTCCACTCCCCTCGCATCCGGAATCGCTTCCATGAAAGTCGCGTTCGTCGACCGCTGTGCCCCCCGAAGGTGGTCGGGTTCCGCGAAGCCCCCACGCCGTCCGCCGCAGCGGGAGAAGTGCGCATCCGCGTCCTCGCGATGGCGGTGACAGCAGGCGATTGGCGTGTCCGCAGCGGCGTGATGCCCCGTGGTTTCGGCGCACTGCGGGGGATCGGGCTTGGGTTCGGCGGCCCACGAAAGGGCGTCCTGGGAACCGACGCGGCAGGCGTTGTCGACGCCGTCGGCGCGGGCGTCCAACGCTTCAAGGTCGGCGATCCGGTGTTCGCGTTCCCCGGCAGTGCGCTGGGCTGCCATGCGGAATCCCTCGTGATCCGCGCGGACGGACGGGTGGCACCCAAGCCCGCGAACCTGAGCTTCGAAATGGCGGCGGCACTTCCCTTCGGGGGCATGACGGCGCTCGATTTCCTTCGACGCGGCGAGGTGCAGGCGGGCGAACGCGTCCTCGTGAACGGCGCGTCCGGCAACGTCGGGTCGGCGGCTGTGCAACTCGCCAGACATCTGGGCGCGCACGTCACGGCGGTGTGCAGCGCTCCGAATGCCTCACTGGTTCAGTCACTCGGCGCCGACGAAGTGATCGACTACACAACCTGCGACTTCGCGGCCGGAGGGGCACGGTTCGACATCGTCCTCGATTGCGTGGGGAATGCACCGTATTCCCGCGTGAAGCGCATCCTCGCGCCTCGTGGCCGACTGCTCGCCGTACTGGCTGACCTTCCCGCCATCCTCGGCTCCCCATTTGCCTGCCGCACGAGATCACACCGCGTCATCGCCGGCCCCGCCTCCGAGAAAGCCGAGGACCTGATGACGCTCGCCGAGCTCGCCGCACACGGAAAGCTCCGCCCCGTGATCGACCAGCGCTTCCCCTTCAAACGGATCGTCGATGCCTATCGCGTCGTGGACTCGGGAAGGAAGAAGGGCAGCGTC
>CAZDYB010000088.1:0-11761 GCA_964509045.1 uncultured Akkermansia sp. | reverse complement strand
AATGGGGAGCAGTTCATTGGGGACAGGCTCTCCGATGAACTGGCGATACCGGGAGTGTGCCGCTTCGCACTGTTTCGTGGGGATAGGGTCAGACTGATCCGTGGGGATATGGCCTTTGGTTTCGGGTTGGTCCGTAGGCCTGGATGCGCATTGGTCCGTGGAGCTTCCCGGGATTATCCGGAAGCGGCTCCACGGACCCGTTCGCTTTGGTTTGCGGGAGTCGGATTCAGGCCAGATCCCGACGCAGTTCAGCGATCCAATCGAGGCCTCTGAGCCGCCGGCGCTCGAGTTCCTCAGGATCCAGTGTGGGATGCGACTCGTGCGGCGGTTGCTTTGGGTTCGGCTGCGCGGTGGGCGCACGAACGCGCAGGCGGCTGATCCCAAGGTCTTCCTCGAATCGATCGGGTTGCAGGAGATTGGAGAGTTTGAGGGCTCCGACGTTGCGACGCGTGGCACGGATCTCGCGCTGGAGATAGCGCACCACGTGCTCGACGTCGGCAAGGGTATGCCCGGCCCGCAGGAGTTCATACCACTGGCGCTCCCGATCGTAGCGGATGGGGAGGTTCTGCCCGGTGAGTTGGCAGTACAGGGCATGCGCCTGAGCGATCAGAGCGGCATCAACCGGCGTGGGCGGGTTCATGTTCGGCGATGGGTTCCGGAGCTTCGAGTCCGGGTACGCAAGGGACCTGGTCGATGGCACTGCGGACGTCCTCAGGGCTGATCTCGTTGCGCTCTGCCAATGCGGCCGCCAGCCAGGCCGCCCGGGCCAGCAGTTGGAGGGTCCGCGGAAAGCCGCCACTGGCGGCGGCCAACAGTTCCGCCGCAGGAGGCGGCAAGACCGCCGGGCTCAGGCCCACGGTGCGCAGGGACGTCTGGAGATATTGGGTCAACTGCGCTCTCGGCCAGGGCTTCAGGCGGAAATGGCCACCGAGTCTTGAAAACAGGGCCCGTTGGTGGCGCAGGCGCAGGGAGGACAGCAGGTAGTCGTCGCCGATGAGGATCAGGGCAAAGAGCGGTCGTTCGGGCAGGTTGAGTCCCAGGAGCAGTCGGACTTCCTCCAGTGACGCTGCGGAGTAGTTCTGGGCTTCGTCGAGGATCAGCACCAGGGAGCGGTGCTCCAGTTCCCCGAGGGCCTGCTCGATGCGGGCCAGATTGGTCTCGCGTCGGAAGCCCGGGGCCTTGCCGAGGCGCTGGACCAGACAGGAGAGCACGCTGGAGCCGCTGAGGGTGGCATGGGTCAGCGCCAGGGGCAGATGGATGCGGGTTTCCAACCCGCGCATCCAGCGGCCAACGAGGGCGGATTTGCCGACTCCGTTGGGACCGCTGAGCAGGATCGGGGTGCGCAGGGCGGCAGCATGGTCGAGTTGCCGGCGCAGACGAACCAGCTCGGGGGCATCGACCCACGCGTCGACTGCGTGGCTGAAGGGGACATCGGAGGCCCCCCATCGACGTGCCAGGGCCTGGAGATCAGCGTTCAACATAGTGGGTGCTGCCAGAGATCTGGCTGTTGAGGTGGAGGTTGACCGGACGTGCCAGGCCGAAGGGCTGTCCCTTGTAAGAGACCTCGATGCGGGCCTTGGTCCAGGGATCGAAATGGATCTGGATCTCCAGTCCCCGCAGGGCGGGATCCACCTCGTAGAGATGGCTGTCCAGGCGGATGGTGCCGTCCTTGCGCACGGTGCGCTCCAACCGGCTGTAGAAGAGGCGGTCCAGATCGAGGGAGGGATCCAGGCTGCGGATCTGGTGGGCGGCGTTCTGGAAGCGCGTTTGCGGTGGTTGGTCGGTGCCGTCGTGGACGCGGACGTGGTAGACGCTCTGGAGCCAGTCGGCCAATCGGCCGTTGAGGTCTTCGAGGGTGGCCGGACCATGGCCGGGCCGTCGCTGGAGGGCCTCGAAGTCCTCCTGCACGGTGCGGAAGAAACGTTCGATCTTGCCCTTGCTCCAGGCGTGGTAGGGCTTGGCGTGGAGGAGGCGGATGTGGAGGTTGGCGCAGACCAGGCGGGTGTGATCGTTGACAAAGGGACCGCCCTGATCGGTGTAGAGCTTGCGTGGCAGGCCGCGGCGACGGAGGGCCTCCTTGAGTGTGGCGTGGAAACTCCGGGTGGTGGCGTCGGTATGGTAAAGGGCCGCGACGATGAGTCGGGAATGATCGTCGATGATGGCGCAAAGATGAGTGGCTTGTGTGGTGGTCTTGCCGGGAATCGGCAGATGCAGCCCCGGGGAAAAGTCCGCCATCCAGAGTTCGTTGACGGCCGGGGATTCGAAGGCCTTGGTGGGGCCACTGAGAGCTTGGCGGAGTTGGAAACGGCGGGAGCGCTGGTCGAGGTCGTGGGAGCGAAGGCAACGGTAGATGGAGCTGATCGCGGGCAGTGTGGGATCCTCGGTGCGCCAGAGGCGGTAGAGGACCTTGATGGAAATGGCCGGCTGGGAACGCACGGCTGCGAGGATGCGCTGTTGTTGCTCGGCGGTGAGGGCGCGGGGCAGGCCCCGGTCACTGCGGGACTTGGGATGGAGGGCCTGGAAGCCGCCGCGGCGGAAGGCGTACCACCAGTCCTCCAGGGTGCGGACAGCGATGACGAACTCCAGACCGTCGGTTCCTTGGACCGGAACACGGGCGACCGTCTCCAATGCAGTCCGCAGTGGAATGTGTTGGTGGAGGAGATCCTGGACCTTTGAAACGAGGGCGAAACGCTGCAGGGCCAGGGCCTGGGCGCCGTCGGGAGGTATGTTTTGATTCATCGCCGGGAGTCTGAGGGGTCCTGAATCCGATACGAACGATAGGATTGTGTGGGAACGCCTGGACTCCGGGCGGACGAAGGAAGATCCGGGATCAATGCGGTGCAGGACGCAGGCAGAGGTAGTCGGCCAGAAGGCTGGTGTTGTGGGAACGGGCGAGGAAAAGCAGGATGCCCGTGAGTGACTGTTTGGCCTGCCTCATGGCGATCCAGAGCTGTGCTTGGTCGTTCACTCCGGACGCAATCAACTGGCCGAAACAGAAGCGGAGGGCGGCGAGTCGCATGGCGAATCGAGCCCAGGCCCGACGCAGCGCCGCTGCTTCGGGCTCGTCGGGCGGGGGATCGGGTTCCTGACCCACCCCCGCCTGACGATCAGCAAAGGCCTCGAAGCGGCTGAGGTGGATGTGCCGGTAAGGAAACAGGTAGGCCGGCAGGATGGAGATGGTCACCCGGCAGAGGGAGCAGAGGAAACGAGGGACGATCACTAGGGTGGTCCCTGAGACCTCGGAGTAACGGCGGTAGCCTCCATGCCGATGGACGGGAGTCCGGCAGCCGCGAGGGCAATCCGGCCGGACATCGAGAAGTTGATCTGCGCGAAGTTGGATTCCCTTTCCAATCCGGAATCGGCCGTGGAGATCAACTCCTCAGTGATTCCGGGCCCACGGGTCCTCGTCCACGGACCAATTCACCCGCGTCAGCCTCCCTGCACACGATTCCCTGCGAAGCGTTACACCAAAACGCACGAGTCCACCACAGAGAACACAGGGAAGGACGAGTCTGGTGGTCTCCGGGGGGCTACCCCTTCAGTGCGTGGAGAGAAGCCGCAACACTCACCAATCGCAGGCCCATCCCGGCGAGCGAACCTCGCCGCTCCATGCCACTCCCTCCCCCCCTTCTCTTGCCCCTTCGTGCATTTCGCGGTCCACACTCCCCATCTGTTCCCGATCCACCCACCGGATCCCGCGAACCCTCACTTCAATCCGCGGATCTCCGCATTCGCACTGCGAAGGCGCGACGCCAGGACCCGGGCCAGGTTGGCGATGATCTTGCCCTGGAGATGTACCAACCCTTCGGTGGCCATCCGATCAAAGGCTTCGAATGGCAGTCGCTTCAACGAGCTCGGTCCCAATGCCCGAACCGTTGCCGATCGCGGTTGCCGATCCACCAACGCCACCTCACCGAATCCCATCCCAGGCCCCAACCGGCTCAGCAATTGTTCCCCCCCTTGCGCCCCCTTCAGGAAGATCCCCACCTCACCCCGGATCAGGAAGTACATCGCGTCCGCCGGCCCACCCGCCACAATCACATCCTGCCCGTCCGCCACCTCCACGTCCGTCAACCGCTCCGTCAGATCCTGCAATTCTCCCGGGGTCAATCCACGACAAAGATCCTGGTCCTCCAACGGGACCCGCACCTCGGGAACCGCGACCGATACATGGGCCCCCAACAACTCGTTCTCGCACGCCTCCAGGGCATCGTCCCGCGTCACAAACCGACAGACCCGCATCCACCCGTCCTCGCCCTGTCGATTGGCCACGTACTCCCGCAACGAATCCTTGTCCTTCACCCCGGTCAGATGCGCCTTCACCCCCATCCGCAACAACTGATCCCGCAGATCCATCAGCAATCGGCACGATGCCATGTCCAGATCCACCACCTGACTCAGATCCAGAATCACGTTCCTCGACGTCGACGCATCCGCGAGCACCGTCCGGATCACCGGTTCCAACGACGCAAAGATCAGCCGTCCACGGAGCTGATAGATCCGGACCGCCTGGCCATGGCGTCGGAGGATCCCCAGTTCCTGATCCGATCGAAGCCTTTTGCTCCGGGCATCCGCCGCGGTCTGGACACTGCGCAACGCCGGGGTCACCACCCGCGGCGTGTTGAACAGGTGCAGACCGAAATCGAAGGACAAATCCCGGCAGACCCGGATTCCACGGACGCTGTTGCCCCGTGCATCCAACGGGGGCGAATACACCCCCACCCCCAACTGCCCCGGCAACACCGCCATGATCCCCCCCGCCACCCCGCTCTTCGCCGGCATGCCCACGTTGTAGATCCATTCCCCGGCATAGTCGTACATCCCGCACGTGCTCATGATGCTCAGCAACCGCCCCGTGTTGTGCGGTTGCAGCACCCGCCGCTCCGTCACCGGGTTCACCCCTCCGCTCGCCAGGGTCGCCGCCATCACCGCCAGATCCCGGCACGTCACCGAAATCGAGCACTGCCGGAAATACAGGTCCAGGGGCTCCTCCGGATCTCCTGCCACCACGTCGAAATTCCGCAACAGATGCGCAATCGCCCTGTTGCGATGGCCCGTCTCACTCTCGGATCGGTACACCGACCCATCCATCTCCAGTTCCCGACCCGCAAAGGACCCGATCCAGTCCATCAACCGCTTGTACCGGGCCTCGCGACTCGCCCCCGGCACCATGTTCGTCGTCGCAATCGCTCCCGCGTTGATCATCGGGTTCAACGGCCGCCCCGTCCCCGGATCCAGACTGATCGAATTGAAGGCCTCGCCCGATGGCTCCACTCCGACCCGCCCCATGACTTCCTTCAACCCCAACGTCTCCAGCGCCAATCCATAGACCAACGGCTTCGAGATCGATTGGATCGTGAATGGAATGCGGCTGTCCCCAACCTCGTACACCTGACCGTCCACCGTCGCGATCGCGATCCCGAACCACGCCGGATTCGCCCGGCCCAACTCCGGGATGTACGTGGCCACCTCCCCATCTTCCAACCGGGCAAACTTGCCGTGAACCTGCCGGAGATACTGCTCGATGGGTGATGCCGGTGTCGGATGAACCATGGTGGAACGTCAAAAGATTCTCTCCCGCGCCTTCAGGCCGTGGATGATGCCCTCGGATTGTCCCGCGATGACATCCCGACTCCAGCCCGTTCCTCATGAGATTGATTTTATCTTTCCAGCAACAGGAATAATTCACGCTCGGCTTATCCATGCAGTCGGGAGGGAAGAAGGCTCCCTGTGTTCCCTGCGATCCTTGCGCGTCTTTGCGCGAGATACCGACTGCATGGAGACGGCCTAGATCTGCTCGAAATACCGCCTCTTCTCCCAGTCCGTCACCGCACCCTCGAATGCCGCGCATTCCAACCGCGCATGGTGCACGTAGAAGTCCACCACCGAATCCCCAAAGGCACGCCGTGCCAATGCCGATCCTTCCAGCAACCGCGCCGCCTCCCCCAGACTCGATGGCAACCGCGCCAGCCTTGGATCCACATAGGCGTTCCCCACATAGGCATCGCCGCAGTCCAATCCCTCGCTGACCCCGGCAAACCCCGCCGCCAGCATCGCTGAAAACGCCAGATACGGATTGGCATCCGCCCCCGGCATCCGGTTCTCGATCCGGAACGATTTCCCATGCCCGACAATCCGGAAACCGCAGGTGCGGTTGTCCGTGGACCATGCCATCCGCGTTGGTGCCCAACTCCCCGACTGATAGCGCTTGTAGCTGTTGATCGTGGGCGCAAAGAACAGGCAGAACTCCGGGCAATACTTCAGAAGCCCGCCCAGGAACTGTCGGAACAGTCTCGATCCCGCCCGCGCTTCAGCATCCCAGAACAACGGCTTTCCATCCCTCCACAGGCTCAGGTGCAGGTGACATGAGTTGCCGGCCTCACTCGGCGCATACTTCGCCATGAAGGTGACCGCCTTCCCATGCTGCTCCGCGATCTCCCGCACCCCCTGCTTGAACACCACGTGCATGTCCGACATCGGCAACAGCTCATCGTGGGTGAAGTTGATCTCGTGCTGGCCCCGGCTCCATTCCCCCTTGCTGCTCTCCACCGGAACCCGCGCCGCCGTCATCCCGTTCCGGATCGCCCGCATCAACGGTTCATCCCGGGTGGGTTGCGACAGATGATAATCAATCCGGTAATCGCTCGACGGCTTCAACTCCCGATAGCCGCCTTCAAACGCCGAGTGATAGCTCTGGTTGAACAGGTAGAACTCCAACTCGCTCGCGCAGCGACAGTCGAATCCCAGTTCCTTCAGCCGCTCCAATTGCCCCCGCAAAACCGAGCGCGGTGCCTCCGCCACCAGTTGCCCATCTTCCCGCACGTAATCACACAGCACCAGCACCGACGCCGTCTGCCACGGCAATTCCCGCAACGTCGACAGATCCGGTCGCATCAGGAAATCCCCGAAACCCGCATCCCAGTTCGCCACCTGGAAACCGTCCAACGGATCCATCTCCAGATTGACCGTCAGCAGGTAATTGCATCCGTGCGTGCCGTGGCCCACCACCGAATCCAGGAAGTAATCCGCCCGAAACCGTTTCCCCACCAACCGACCAAACGGGTCCGGGAATCCCACCAGCACCGTATCGATCCGGCCCGCCGTCACCGCCTCCTTCAATTGTTCGAGTGTCATGAGAAGTATTGCCGTTGTTGAAACAGCCCGGGCCTCAGGGCGCCACGTACACGTTCTTGGTTTCCGTATACCCCTCCATCGCCGCCATCCCCAGGTCCCGACCCAGCCCCGAGGTCTTGAATCCGCCAAAAGGCGCCTCCACATGCACGCTGTTGTGACAGTTCACACTCAACACCCCGCTCTCCACCAACCGACTCACCCGCAACGCCCGCGACAGGTCCCGCGTCCACACCGATCCACTCAACCCAAATGGCGAATCGTTCACCTCCCGCAACATCGCCCCCTCGTCATCAAACGGCACGATCGCCACCACAGGCCCAAAAATCTCCTCACGCCAGCAGCGATCCGCCGTTCCCACCCCCAGCAGGACCGTCGGCTCCAGATAAAACCCCTTCCCCACCGGTCGCCCGCCACCGCAGGCAAACACACTGCCGCGCGCCCGCGCATCCGCCAGATACCCCTCCACCGTCGCCCGCTGCCCCGACGTCACCATCGGCCCCAACTGCGTCGTCTCCAACGCCGGATCCCCCACCACCAACGCCCGCGTCGCCGCCACGAACCGCTCCACAAAACGGTCATACACCGACCGCTCCACAAACATCCGGCTCCGCGCACAGCAATCCTGGCCCGTGTTCGCAAACACACTCATCGGCGACGTGTCCGCCGCCTTCTCCCAGTCGGCATCCGCAAACACGATGTTGGGTGATTTACCCCCCAGCTCGAGCGATACCCGGGTCAGGTTGCGCGACGCCAGTTCCATGATCCGACGCCCAATCTCCGTCGAGCCGGTGAACGACACCTTCCGCACCTTCGGATGCGTCACCAACGCATCGCCCACCGCCGATCCACTGCCGGGCACCACCTGCAATACCCCCGGAGGCAAACCCGCCTGCGTCGCCAACTCCGCCATCCGCAACGCCGTCAACGGCGAGATCGATGCCGGCTTCAACACCACCACGTTGCCCGCCGCCAACGCCGGCGCCGCCTTCCACGCCGCGATCGGCAACGGAAAATTCCACGGCACGATCGCTGCCACCACCCCCATCGATTGCTTCAACGTGAAATCAAATCCGCCCCGCCCCACCGGCAACGTCTGCCCGCCAAAGTGCGAGATCGCCCCCGCGTAATACTCGAAGACCCGCGCCGCCAACCCCGCCTCGTCCCGCGCCTCCGCAATCGGCTTCCCGATCTGGCGCTGCTCCAGGAACCCCAATTCACCGACATTCTCCCGCAACACCCGCGCCACCCGATACAGGATCTCCGCCCGCTTCCCCGGGGCCAGGTCCCGCCATCCCCCTTCCCACGCCCGATGCGCCGATTCCACCGCCCCGTCCACATCGCTCACCGTGGCCGCCGACACCTCCACGAAGCCTTCCTCCGTCGCAGGGTCGATCAGGGTCGTCCGTCCTCCACCCGTTGCCGGGCGATATCCTCCGTCCAGGAACAATTCGTTGGGGAAATTCATGTTGCGTCGCGGGCCAAGACTACGAACCCGCCCCGACAAAACACAAAGGACAAAGAGATCCCCGATAGGGTACCCCATCGGGCACCACCCTCCCCAGGGAGCGCGGGATTCATCCCACACCTCAATGCCTTCAATGGGTTCGGCGGACTTCACGACAAAGATCCCACCGGTCATTGAAGCCCCGCCCCGCCCCCGTTCACTCCCATTGCCACCCATCCCCCGTCGACGTTACCGTGCCGCTGAAGCGACGGTGGAAACGGGCGAGTGGTGAAATGGCAGACACGAGGGTCTTAGGAGCCCTTGGCGCAAGCCGTGCAGGTTCAAGTCCTGTCTCGCCCACCACCCGTGGCCCCGTGGCAGTCGACGTCAGGAGACTCCTTCCCCAATCCCCTCCTCGCCCGTAGCAGTCACGAGACTCCAATCCATCCCCTCCCTGCACTCCCCTCGTACTCGTACTCGACCCGGACTGCGTCCCCAACGGGGACCCGGAATTCAGCCCAGGGCTCCAATCCTCCGGCCCTTCAGGCCGTCGAGATGACGAGACTCCATCCCCTACCCCCCTAGGTCCCCGTCTCCAACACCTCATCCCCCACCTTCAACGGCCGATAAAAAGTGTCCCGCTGCACCGGCTCCCTTCCCGCCTCCCGGATCGCCTTCACCAACTCCCTCTCCGTCGTCATCTGCGGCGAGGTCGCCCCGGCCATGTGGAAGATGTGCTCCTCCAGTATCGTTCCATGGATGTCATCCGCCCCGTGGCTCAACGCCACCTGCGCCATCTTCAATCCCATCCCCACCCAGTACGCCGTGATGTGATCGAAGTTGTCCAGGTAGAGGCGGCTCACCGCGATGGTCCGCAACATGTCGAATCCGGTCGGTGAATGACGCACCGGGATGTCGTTGTTCTCGGGTTGAAACGGCAAAGGAATGAATCCGGTGAACCCTCCCGTCTCATCCTGCAACCCCCGCAACTGCCTCAGATGATCCACCCGATCCTCCAACGTCTCCACATGCCCGAACAGCATGGTGCACGTGCTCTTCCCCCCGAGCTGGTGCCAGATCCGATGCACATCCAGATACTCGGCGGCCGATTCCTTCCCCTTGGCGATCCGTGACCGGACCTCCTTCCGGAAGATCTCGGCACCGCCCCCGGTCAACGAAGCCAGGCCTGCTTCCTTCAACTCCTCCAGCGTGGCCCGGACCGGCTTCTTCGCCAGCCACGCCAGATGCAGGATCTCGATGGCCGTGAAACACTTCAGTTGCAGTCGCGGGTCCAGCGCCCGCAACGCCCGCAGGAAGTCGAGGTAGTAACCGAACGGCAGGGACGGATGCAGCCCACCCACGATGTGCAACTCGGTGATCCCAACCGACAACGCTTCCCGCGCCTTCTGCACCATCTGTTCCACCGTCAACTCGAACCCGTCCGCATCCCGTTTCTTCCTCGAGAACGCACAGAACTGGCAGCTCAGGATGCAGTAGTTGGAGTAGTTGATGTAGCGGTTGACGATGTAGCTGGCACGCAACCCGTTCTTCCGCCGGTTCGCCAGATCGGCCAGCGCCCCCAGCGCGTTCAATTCCCGCGTCTCGAACAGGCGCAAGGCTTCCGCCTCATCCAGGCGCCCACCCGCTTCCACCTTCTCACCCAGATCCCGCAGCCCGCTCCGCTCCAGTATGAACGACCTCGTCACAGACCCACCCTATCCCATTCCCATCCCCGGCGCATCCCCGCCAAAAACAAAGCGTCCCCCGGGCGAACCCGGGAGACGCTCAAGCGAACCGACAGCGGCAATCCGTTCAGCGGGAAGCCAACTGGATCTGCTGCATCGCCGGCTTCACCGCACGAGCCCGTTCCTTGGTGGAACCGGCAGCGCCACGGGCCTGATGCTTCGCCTTCGTCACCGGACAGGTCGAGGTCATCTCCTTGGCCGAACAGGCCGAGGCACAACCGGACTTCGCGGCGACCTTCTTCGTCGAATCACAGCACTCCGCCGCCAGGGCGCTGGAGGTCACGAGGCCGACGAGAGACAGAACTACAAGGATGCGTTTCATGGTAGGGATGAATTTCACTTTCCTTATCCCCCCATCCCGCCCATCCCGCAAGCCTCCAGTGCTCCTCAATTCCAACCCGCCCGCATCCAGGCCATCCACACACACCATCCCACCACCACCAGCACCGGCACACGTCGACTCAACAGCAACCCCAACCCGACCGCCGCAATGGCGGCATCCCCGGCATCCGTCACCGCCGTGACCCACACCGGATCCCACCAGGCCGCCGCCAGCAATCCCACCACCGATGCATTGGCGCCCGCCACCGCTCCCATGGCCTTCGGATGCGCGGTGATCCGACGCCAGAACGGGACCACGCCGGTGACCAGCAGCAATCCCGGTGCGAACAGGGCAAGCATCCCAAGCAACCCGCCAGGCACACCCCACGAGGCCGGCATCGAACGTGCCCCGACATATGCCCCCAGGCTGAACATCGGGCCGGGCACCGCCTGGGCACCGCCATATCCCACGAGGAATTCATCCCGCGAGATCCAACCCGGCCGGACCACCGCATCTTCCATCAGCGGCAACACCACATGGCCTCCACCAAACACCCATGCCCCCGCCCGATACATGCCGTCGATCCAACCCCACACCCCACCCCATGAACCCGCCAACAACGGCAACCCCACCAGCAGGATCCCGAAGATCGCCAACGCCAGTCCACCCGTTCGCACCCCCGGCAATCCCACCGGCGTTTCCTGCTGCTTCGATTCCATCCCCCGACACAGCCACAACCCCGCCAACCCTCCCATCAACACCATCATCGGCTGGATCCAGGGCCATCGAACCCCCAGCGCCAACAGCGCCGACAACAAACCCACCCCGCGCCGGACCCCATCCGGACACAGGCGCGGCGCCATCCCCACCAACCCATGACTCACCACCGCCAAAGCCACCAACTTCAACCCGTGCAGGAACCATCCACCCGGCCCGCCCCCACCCGTTTCCCCGCGCCATCCCGTCGCCAACCCGATCATCAGGATCACCGACGGCAGCGTGAACCCGACGAATGCCGCCACGGCTCCCGGGAAACCCGCCCGCATCCATCCCAGGCAGAATCCCAACTGGCTGCTGGCCGGTCCCGGCAGGAACTGACACAGCGCCACCCACTCC
>CAZDYB010000087.1:3548-11767 GCA_964509045.1 uncultured Akkermansia sp. | reverse complement strand
CCCCATCGGTCCCCCATACCCTTCCATCCACTCGTCCGTCGGATATCGATCCCCAAGGATCCAACTCACCGGAAGCCACGGATAATGATGCCCGGCAGCCGCCGTCAGATTGTTGAAGGGCGCCAAAAGGATCACACCCGCTACCCTCTCCCGCCATCGACCCGCTCCATGAGCCACCACACCGCCCCCCAGTGATTCCCCCACCAGCACCAGTGGAATCCTCTCGCCAAGCAACCCCATCGCCTCGTCCATCGCCGCCAACAGGCTCATCTGGCTCACTTCCCCGGGCCGTCCTCCAAAACCAGGGTACTCCAGCACGAAAACATCCACCGCAACCCCGGCCTGAAGCGGGTCCGCCAGATATCCCCGACCCGCCGCCAATCCCGCATTTCCATGGGCAATCAATACCGTCGCCACCGCCGGCGGACGGGCCGAGGAACGCATCCAACCGATCCGCCCACCCATTCCGTTGGTCCATGCCGTGAATCCGGCCACCCGAGCTGTTTCCTCCCACCTGCCGTCCACATCCTGCGAAGGATGATAAAGAAGCTTCCGTTGAACGCACCCCACCCAACCCACCATCGCGCCGTAGATGAACAACAACCACGCCGCCATCCGTCCGAAGCCGCGCCACCAACCTGTACCCGCACTCCCCTTCACGATGGATTCAGTGTGGCTTCCCCCGAAATGCCCGCCCTCATCCGTTCCAGGGCCGACTGCGCCGCTGCACTCTCCGCCAGCTTCTTGCTCCGCCCCAATCCCCGTCCCAACTCCATTCCCCGGTGATACACCGCACACTCGAAGTTGCGGTTGTGATCCGGCCCCGTGCTCGATTTCACCTCGTAACGCGGCGGCTCCGGCGAGGTCGCCTGCAACAATTCCTGCAGTTCACCCTTGGGATTCGAAAGGTTGGGCAAGACTTCCAACTCACCCAGGACATCCTGGTACAACCTCAACACCACGTCCCGCGCCGTCGGGTAATCCGAGTCCAGATAGATCGCCCCGACCAACGACTCGAACGCATCCGCAATCGTCGATGAACGCGAACGACCTCCACTCGTCTCCTCCCCCCGGCTGAGGACCAGATGGGCGCCCAGGTCCAGTCGACGCCCTTGTTGGGCCAACATGGACCGGTTCACCATCTGAGCCCGGGCCTGGGTCAATGATCCCTCTCCCAGATCCGGAAACTGCCCGTACAACCGGGTGGTGATCACCAGTTGGAGCACGGCATCCCCAAGAAACTCCAGACGCTGATTATGCTGCTGTCCGCCTCCCATCTCATGCGCCAGCGACGGATGCGTCAGCGCCAACCGCAACAACGCAGCGTCGCGAAACTGGTATCCCAGCCCCGCTTCCAGATCGGCAGTGGTTGCCATGGTCTATCTCCTCACGGTGGCGTGCTGCCGGTCGTGGATGACCGCCGGCAACAGGCCGGCGGCCGTCCGCGTCCGGCACCTCATGCCGGTGCCAATGTCGTCAATTCACTCGGTGCATTGAATGGCTCCTCCACCGGACCCAACTCTTCCCCACCGGTCAGATCCAACTCCGGAATCCCATGCTCCAATAGCTGCGCCACGTCCCGCTGCACCGACTCCAACTGCGACAGCTGAAGGTCAGGATCGGTGACGGCAAAAACATCCCCGGTCTTGGGCTGTTCATACAGCAGCACCCGCTTGCCCCCCTCCCTGGCCTGCCCCTTCATCCGCAACAACCGCTTGCGCTCCAACATCACCGCAAGAATGAACGCCGCCGCCCCATATCGGGCGTCCCGCCGCTCCAGCAGTGCCCGCAACAAACTCTCCGCATCGTCCCGCCGGATCGCCTCGGGAGGAGCCGCTGCCGGCGGCTGATAGGTCCCCATCCAATGCGACACAAACCCCGGACGTCCCCCAATCTCCACCCCATGCTCCTTCCACGCCGCCGCCGTCAGGTCCAACCGCTCGAATCCATTCCGGGTCTCCATCAGTACCGTGTGATACGACTCACCCTCCACAAAGTGATGGTGGGTGATGTGACAGGTGTGTGCCCGCGACTGGATGTTCCATTCAAGCATGTTATCGGTCCGTGTCCCCGATTTACCGGCTTCCCTTCCGCCACTGCAACAGGGTTTTCCCACCTTCCAACCCCACATCCACTGTCCAGCACGGTTCAGTCGGGACCACATGACTCCCTCCAATCGGCTTTCCCATCCCTAAACCACAGTTCCCCGTCAGCAGCCTTGCCGCGCCGTGTCCAACCCGATGGAATCCCACCGTGCCGCACGTCACCGATCCGCCCACGGCCACCCCCGCCGACCGCAGACCCATCGCCTGGTGGCCCGCAGCGGTCCTCCTCGGCTTCATCACCTTGACCCTGACCCTCACACTCCTCGACTCATCCCGATCCTTCCAGCAACGCAATCTCACCTTCCTCGCCACCCTCGTCGGATACACCCCGCTCGTCCTCATCTGGTGGGGCATCCTCTCCGATGCCCCGCGCTCATGGCGCCTGGGTGGCGTCCTCTCCACACTGACCCTCGTCGCCCTCGTCGCTTCCTCCTTCCGCGTCACCGGCGTCAGTGGCGATCTCCGGCCCATTCTCGAGCCCCGCTGGAAATCCACCCCCACCCCCGTTTCGATCGCGATCCCCACCCAGACCCCATCCATCGCCACCGACCCCAGCCCCCAAGCCACGTTCTCCCATTTCCTCGGCAACCAACGCGATGTCGCCGTCCACGACATCCGCCTCGACACCCATTGGGACAGCCGCCCACCCACCGTCCTCTGGCGCCAACCCGTCGGGCCTGCCTGGTCCGGTTTCACCATCGCCAATGGCCTGGCCTTCACCCAGGAACAGGACGGCGATCAGGAAGTCGTCGTCGCCCTCTCCCTCAAAACCGGTCAACGCGTCTGGCAACAACGCCACCCCGGCCGCTACGCCACCACCATCGCCGGCGAAGGGCCCCGATCATCTCCCACCCTCGCCCAGGACCGCGTCTTCACCCTCGGCGCCGCCGGAACCCTGTCCGCCTTCAACCAATCCGATGGCACACCTCTCTGGCGCGTCTCCCTCACCGGACTCGCCGGTTCCCGCGTCCCCGAATGGGGCTTCGCCTCCGCACCCCTCGTCATCAGCAATCGCGTGATCGTCGTCGCCGGCGGCACCCATGCGATCTGGGCTTTCGATGTCGCCACCGGCAAACCCGCCTGGTCCTCCGGCGACGCCGGCTCCAATTACGGATCCGTTTCCCTCGTCGAGCTCTCCGGCCACTCCCAACTCGTCTACTTCGGCTCCCGCTCCGTCGTCGCCCTCGATCCAACCGACGGTCGGCCCCTCTGGAAACATCCCTTCGGCACCGGCATGCCGCTCGTCGCCAATCCCATCGTCGTCTCCTCCAATCGCCTCGTCGTCAGTGCCGGCTACGGTGTGGGCGCTGAAATGATCGAGACCACCCTCAACACCGACTCCAATTGGGATGTCCGCCCGATCTGGTCCTCCCGCCGCCTCAAGGCCAAGTTCGCCAATCCCATCCGCATCGCCAATGCCTTGTACGGCCTCGACGACGGCATGCTCGCAGGAATCCGGCTCGACACCGGTGAACCCCTTTGGAAAGAGGGTCGTTGGGGTCACGGCCAGGGCCTGCGCGTCGGCGATTCCTACCTGCTCATGGCCGAATCCGGCGAACTGCTCCTGCTCCAACCCTCTCCCGAAGGCCCCAACCTCCGCTCCCGGTTCCCGGTCTTCACCGACAAGACCTGGAACCCCATCGCCCTCGCCGGCGACCTCCTCCTCGTCCGCAACGATCGACTCGCTGCCTGCCTGCGACTTCCCCTCCTCCCCTAAAGCTCCCGCAGGTATTCCCACAACCCCTTCAGGTCCGGATCCACCAGCGCATGCTGGATGACCCCGTCCCGTTGCCCCACCTCCATCGATCTCTCCAACCAACGGATGGCTTCATCCACCTTCCCCAGCTTCATGCAGTAACACGCCAGATTGTAGGGGAATGCCGCCACCTTCGGATAATCCCCCATCACCGCCTCCACCGCCTCACAAGCGTCCTGCGCCCGGTCCAGCCAGAACAACGCGTTGCCCCGGTTCATATGGCCGCGGAACTCCTCCGGGTAACTCTTCACCTGGCGCTCCGCCACCTTCAACGCCTCCGGATGCCGCCCCAGCCGTGACAACACCTGGAACCGCATCTCCAGCACGTCCGAACATCCCCGATACTCCTTCCGGATCCGCCCCAGCTCCAATTCCGCCTCCGCCACATCCCCCAATGCCAGCCAACCCCTCGCGAACTGCAGATGCAGGGAATCCGGGACCGGTGGCACACTGTCGATCACCCCCGAAATCTGCCCTCGTCGCCCCCACCCCCGCAACCCGCAGTTTCAGGTCCCATCCCCGCCTTCCTTTTCCTCCCGTTCTCACCCAGTCTCCCCCCGCCCGTCGCCAGCCCCTGCCGGCTGCCCGGGCAAATTCCACTGTGTTCACGCTCAGCGACATCTCCAAATCCTACGGCGCACGCCAGCTCTTCGAGGGCGTCAGCCTCACCATCAACCGCACCGACCGCCTCGGTCTGGTTGGTCCCAATGGCGCCGGCAAATCCACCCTGTTCCGGATCCTCCTCGACCAGGAATCACCGGATTCAGGCAAGATCGCCCGCCAACGCGGCGCCACCGTCGGATTCCTCCCCCAGGAATCCGCCCCCACCGGCGAGGAAACCGTCCTCGAAATCGCCACCTCCACCGAAGCCCATTGCCATCCCGACGGTCAGGCCGTCGCCAAGGCCAAACGCATCCTCCGCGGTCTCTCCTTCAAGGAATCCGACTTCGACCGCCCCGCCCGCGAACTCTCCGGCGGTTGGGTCATGCGCACCCACCTCGCCCGACTCCTCGTCCAGGAACCCGACCTGCTCATGCTCGATGAGCCCACCAACCATCTCGACCTCGAAACCCTCATCTGGTTCCAGCAATACCTCCGCTCCTACCCCGGTGGCATCGTCGTCATCTCCCACGATCGCGAGTTCCTCAACCAACTCGTCACCGGAATCCTCGAGATCCGCAGCGCCCGACTCTGGCGCTACACCGGCAATTACGACGCCTACCTCGAGCAACGCGAAGCCCAGGAAGAACAACAGGCCGCCGCCTTCAAGAACCAACAACGCGAGATCGGCCGCCTCATGGACTTCGTCAGCCGCTTCCGCGCCAAGGCCAGCACCGCCACCCGCGCCCAGGCCAAACTCAAGCAGATCGATCGCATGGAAAAGGTCAGCGCCCCCGACGCCGCCGCCTCCACCGTCGACTTCGCCTTCCCCCAGCCCGAATCCTCCGGCCACCGCGTCGTCACCCTTCGCGGTGTCGACTTCGCCTACGGATCCCATTCCATCTACCAGAACCTCGACTTCGAATCCGTCCGCGGCGACCGCATCGTCCTCGTCGGACCCAATGGCGCCGGCAAATCCACCCTCATCAAACTCCTCGCCGGTGTCCTCGAACCCACCGCCGGCTCCCGTGACCTCGGGCTCCGCGTCAAACCCGGCTACTACTCCCAGTACCGCACCGAAATGCTCCGGACCGACCGCACCGTCCTCGCCGAAGCCCTCGATACCCCCGCCCGCGTCACCGAACTCTACATCCGAAGTCTCCTCGGCTGTTTCCTGTTCCGCGATGACGACGTCTTCAAACCCGTCAGTGTCCTGAGCGGCGGTGAGAAGTCCCGACTCGCCCTCGTCAAACTCCTGCTCGATCCCCCCAACCTCCTCCTCATGGATGAGCCCACCACCCACCTCGACATCGCCTCCATCGATGCCCTGGTCGCCGCGCTGTCCGAGTACACCGGCACCCTCATCTTCATCTCCCACGACGTCTATTTCATCCGCGCCGTCGCTTCCCGCGTCGTGCACATCCACTCCGGCCGACTCACCCCTTACGCCGGGGATTACGATTATTACCTCGAGAAATCCCGCGCCACCTCCGCCCGCTCAGCCTTGACCGCCGCCGTCCCCGCCGCCCCTCGCGATGCCCGGGCCGGCCAGAACCGTACAACCCAGGCCCCTGCTTCCGTTCCCGCGCCCGCTCAGAAACCCGCGCCCAAGCCCGTCCCACAACGCTCCCACCCGACCACCACCGCGGTCGTCGCTCCCCCACCCTCCCAGAAGGATCGTCGCCTCGTCGCCTCAGAGGCCCGACGCCAGATCTCCACCCAGAAACGGCGCGTCGCCGACCTCGAAACGCGCATTGCCACCCTCGAAAAGGAACAGGCCCAACTCGCCGCCGAACTCGAACTTCCAGCCACCTACTCCACCCCTGGTCGCGCCGTCGCCATCAACGAACGCCTCCGAACCATCGTCCGCGACATCGGCTTCTCCACCCACGACTGGGAAACCGAGGCCTCCCGCCTCGCCGAACTCGAAGCCACCGCCAGGGAGTCCTGATTCCCGCCATCCCACTCCACCCAGCCATGCTCCTTCACCCCGTCCCCTTCGGCTTCTCAGCATTCCGGGCCGGGTTCCATGGCCTCCTGCTCGCCTCAACCCTCGCCTTCTCCCCGACACACGCAGCCATCCGCTGGCGCGATGCCGCATCCCTCACCGTTGAAGGGCGCGGTTGGCCCATGCCGGATACCCCCTTCCAACGGTTTCCTCCCCACGCCCGCGAAAAGATTCCAGCCGGTGTCTGGGACCTCTCCCGATCCTCGGCCGGCATCACCGTCCGTTTCACCACCCAGGCTGATCGCGTCGACCTCCGCTGGACCCTGACCAGCGCCTCGCTCGCCATGCCCCACATGCCCGCCACCGGCGTCAGCGGCATCGACCTTTACCTCCGCGACCCCGTCACCCGCGCCTGGCAATTCGTCCAGAATGCCCGCCCCACCCGGCAGGACACCAACGAGGCCACCCTGCAACTCGGGAAATCCCCGGACCCACACGAAGGCCTTCTCTACCTCCCCCTCTACAACGGCGTATCCCGACTCGAACTCGGAGTCGACCCGGCGTTTGATCTCGCCCCAGCCCCGGATCTCCCACCCGACCAACGGCGCCCCGTCGTCCTCTACGGCACATCAATCGTCCAGGGCGGTTGCGCCTCACGCCCCGGTCTGGCCTATCCCGCCATACTGGGTCGCCGCCTCAACCGCACCATCATCAATCTCGGCTTCTCCGGATCCGGCCGCATGGAACCCGGCGTCGTACAGACCCTCGCAGAACTCGACCCGGACCTGTTCGTCATCGATTGCCTCTGGAACCTCAGCGGCGAGACCCCGGCCGAAATCGAACGCCGCGTTACTGAACTCGTCGGCGTCCTGCGCCACAAACACCCCGCCACCCCCATCCTCTTCGTCGGACAATCCCACCTCCGCAGCGACCGGCATCCCACCCCAGCCACCCAGGCCCAGGAACGCGCCGTGCAGGCCCTCATCCGATCCGGCGTCCCCGCCCTCCACCTGACCCCCGGCCATCTCCTCCTCGGCTCCGACCAGGATGCCACCGTCGACGGCGTCCACCCCAACGACCTCGGCATGATGCGCCACGCCGACATCCTCCATCCAATCCTCCAGGCCCTCCTCCCTGGCGCCTTCCCACCTCCGTCCCGACCGTAGCCCGCCGCCAGTCCGTACCGGGCCCTATACCGCTCACAACGGCCCCTTACACATCAACTTTCTGTTGCAGGTGCAACAAGAGTTTGAGCTTTGCCGAAGTGGCAAACCGGGCCCGGGCGATATCCCAACCCGCGTGGCCCGGAGCCTTATCAACTTCTCAAGGGACAGGCTCCCCAAGATTCACCCCGGTCTCGCGATGGGCTGGGAACTGGGATGGAGCCTGTCCCCAGGGATGCCCCCCCAGACGGATGCCTCCTGTCCAACCCCACGGATCAGGGTCAGGATGTCCCAGACGAAACGGCGGTACCCGGTGAGATCCATCGTCATCACACTCTCCACCCTCCTCTTCTGCATGTCTCCATTCACCCAGGCTCAGGAAGGCGTGATCCTCCTCCACGGACTCGCCCGGACCAGTCGCAGCATGCAACCCCTCGCCCGCACCCTCGAATCCGAAGGCTACCACGTGGCAAACGTCGACTACCCGTCCCGCACCGCACCCATCGATACCCTCGCCTTCAACGCCATCACCACCGCCCTCGCCCATGAATCCCTGCAGGACTGCACCCGCATCCATTTCGTCACCCATTCCCTCGGCGGAATCCTCGTCCGCTTCCACCTCGCCCGGCATCGCATCCCCCGCCTCG
>CAZDYB010000087.1:0-3448 GCA_964509045.1 uncultured Akkermansia sp. | reverse complement strand
CAGGCCCGCCGGCCCGGCATGATCCCGAACCTCTGCCGGTGGCACGTCGTTGAACCCGGTCGGTCACCCCCAGTAAAGACGAAGGCGTCCCGCGGTTGCCCACGGGACGCCTTTACCTATGCGTAACTCAAAACCACCCACCCACTCGGGTCGATGGCCAATTCTCCCTTAGCCATCCCCATGCCAAGGGTCCCAACTTCCCGCGGTTCCGATCGACTCGGCCCATTCAATCCTAAACCCCGTCGGAATCATCCCAGTACCCGGCCCTGATCCTCCATGGCCAAGCCTCATTTCGATCACCTGCTCTGAATCGGCACACCCGTCCACTGCCCCATCCCGCACATCCCCGATCACAACCCGGACGCCCATCCAGGGCCGCCCCGGGCGCGTTGGATCACTTCCGGCAACAACGCGACAACCCGGTCGACTTCATCCTCCGTGGTCTCGCGTCCCAGGCTGAACCGCACCAGCGCGCGGCACTGATCCGCCGGCAGACCCATGGCCTTCAGGACATGACTGGGCTCCAGCGATCCAGCGGAACAGGCAGCCCCGCTCGAAGCGCATACCCCTTCCAGATCCAGGTTCGCCAACAGCGTGATTCCATCCGCACCCTCCACCGCAAACGCCAGTGTGTTGGCCAATCCACCTTCCCGATCACCCAACGCCCGCACCCCGGGAATCCCCTCCACCACCCGCGCCAATCTTCCCGTCCAATCCCTCAACCGCTCCGGAAAACACGGGGTCATCACACACCGTTCAAAGGCCTCCACCAGTCCCAGGATCGCCGCCAGGTTCTCCGTGCCCGCCCGCCGCTCATTCTCATGCCCGCCCCCGTGCAGGATCGGATGCGGCAACAACGGCGATCTCACATACAACGCTCCCGCCCCCTTCGGTCCATGAAACTTGTGGCCACACACCGACACCAGATCCGCCTCGAACCCTGCCATTCCATCGAACGGCAACTTCCCGAACGCCTGCACCGCATCGCAGTGGAACACCACCCCACGCTCCCGGCATCCGCGCCCGATCTCCGCCACCGGTTGGACCGTTCCCACCTCGTTGTTGGCCGCCATCACCGACACCAATGCCGTATCCGACCGGATCGCTCCCAACACCGCCTCCACCGTCACCCGGCCCTGTGCATCCACCGGCACCTGCGTCACCTCGAAACCCTCGTGCCGTTCCAACCACTCCACAGCATGCAACACCGCATGATGCTCCACTGACGACACCACCAGATGCCGGCCCACCGATGCCTTCAAACGCGCCGTACCCATCAGTGCGAGGTTGTTGGATTCCGTCCCGCCGCCCGTGAAAACGACTTCACTCGGCCGACACTTCCACATCCCCGACAACCGATACCGGGCGTCGTCGAGCCGATCCCGCGCCGCCCGTCCCAGTGCATGGACACTCGACGGATTTCCCCAAGCCAGTTCAAGGGCCTCCACCATCACGTCACGCACCCCGGCATCCAACGGAGTGGTGGCATTGTAATCGAAATAGATCCGCCGCACCCCCACACCCTGCCCCACCCTCCAACCGCTGACGAGCCGTCGTCACTCCACACCCCGGAGCGGCGACGTTCGGTCGCCGTCCAATCCGCATTCTCCACGCCTTCGCGTGAAACCTTCTCCGCCGGAGCGCGGAATTCATTCCGCATCCCTCTCCACCCATTCCAACAGCTTCCCACCAAAGCTCTCACCGAACTCACAAAGCCCGTGAGGATGAGGATCCATTCGTCATCGGTTTCAAATCCTTCCTCTTCTGTGTCCCCTGTGCCCTCGATGGTGCAACACGCGCCGGCCACTTCGCACCTCGATCCCCTTCCGCTTGGGGGATGGCTTCCCCACCGCCTTCCATGATCGACTCACACCATGTCGACGTTCAAAGGATGGCTCACCCTGACCGCCCTCGCCGGTCTATGTGCCGGCACCGCCCCCGCAATCGCCGCCGATCCCAGCGGCCCCCAATCCGATGGCCCCTTCCACAAGGTCATTCTCGACGCCGACCGCGACCTCGACGCCGACGGCAAGCCTGATGACGTGATGATCGATCCGATGGTGATCGCCACCGCACCGGATGGCCGCGTGTTCTACGTCGAGCGCGCCGGCGTGGTGAAGGTCTGGAAGCCGGACACGAAATCCGTGGTTGTCGTCGGCCGGATCGAGGTGTTCAAGGACCTGGAAGACGGCCTGATCGGGATCGCCCTCGACCCGAAATTCCCCGTCAACCCATGGATCTATCTCTTCCATTCCGAGCCCGAGACCCGGCAACAACCCGGGGTGGGCAAGGTCGGCGACAACCTCGTCTGCCGTTTCACGCTCAAGGGCGATTCGCTCGATCTTTCCTCCCGGAAAGAACTGCTCCGCATCACGACCCAACGCGAGCAGTGCTGTCATTCCGCCGGGTCCATGGCCTTCGATTCCCAGGGCAACCTCTACATCTCCACCGGCGACAACACCCATCCCGGCGAATCCGATGGCTTCACCCCGATCGATGAACGGGACGGGCGCGGTCCCTGGAACGCCCTGAAATCCGCCGCCAATGCCAACGATCTCCGCGGCAAGATCCTTCGGATCCATCCCGAACCCGACGGCTCGGTCACCATCCCCAAGGGCAACCTGTTCCCGCCGGGAACACCCGATACCCGACCTGAAATCTATGTCATGGGCTGCCGCAATCCCTGGCGGATCTCCGTCGATCCCCGCTCCGGTTACCTGTACTGGGGCGAAGTCGGTCCCGATGCCGGGGGGCCCAACGAAAAACGCGGTCCCGCCGGCTTCGACGAAATCAACCAGGCCCGCGCCGCCGGCAATTTCGGGTGGCCCATGGTCATCGCCGACAACCGCCCCTATCGCCGTTACGACTTCACCTCACGCGAATCCGGCGAGGCCTGGGATCCTGCCCGGCCCTTGAACGAATCCCGTTACAACACCGGTCCGCGCGAACTGCCACCTGCCCAACCCGCCTTCATCTGGTATCCGTACTCGGCTTCCACCCGGTTTCCCGTCGTGCGCGACGGCGGCCGCACCGCCTGCGCCGGACCCGTCTATTACTTCGACGAATCCAAGGGCGGCCCCACCCGATTGCCCCGCCAGTTCGACCGGACCCTGTTCATCTATGAATGGTCCCGGAACTGGATCATCGCCGTCCATCTCGACGCCGATCATCGCATCGCCAGGAAACCCGATGGTTCCTGGAACATGGAACCGTTCTGCCCCGGCATGACCTTCAAACGTCCCATGGACCTCTCCATCGGCGCCGATGGCTGCCTCTACATCCTCGAAAACGGCACCGCCTGGAACGGCAACCGCGACACCCAACTCGTGCGCATCGAACATCGCCCCTGACGAGAGCAGCGACGTCCGGTCGCCGGTGGTGCGCAGCGCTTTTGCACCAGCCCATTTCCACTCCCGCCCCGCCGAGCGCGAAGCGTCTTGGACTGCAG
>CAZDYB010000086.1:0-11829 GCA_964509045.1 uncultured Akkermansia sp. | reverse complement strand
TCCTTCAACCGCCGGTGAATCCACCCGGTCACCAAGGACATCACCACCAGCATCACCACCAACGCCACCGCCACCTGCCAGGAAATCCAGATGATGCCCGCCACGAAGAACAGCGCGATGGTCGCCCGTTGCGCAAACCCGAGGACATAATCCATCGCGTTCAACGTCCGCACCGTTTCCATGGTGAACACCGCCGAGATCTGCCCGGCCTTGTGCTCATCAAACACCGGCAACGGCGCTCCCATCAGCCGCCGATACAACGCCGAACGCAGGTTGTGCCCCACCCGGCTCGTCAACAACGCGTTCATCCGCGCCCCCAGGTAGATCACCGTCCCCTTCAGGATCAACGCCCCCACGATCAGCCCACAGAACACCGCGAAATACACCGTGTGACCCTGGTCCGGCAGCAGCTTCGGGATCCAACGCAGCCAGGCGCCCTCCAGCAATTCCTGCTTCTTCGCCGCATCCCCCTGCAGGAACAACAGCATCGGCAGCAACAAACCCACCCCCAACATCTCCAGCGGCGCCGCCAGCAGCGTGCATCCCACCACCGCCGCCAGCAGCCAGCGACCGGCACGCAGGTGCGGACGCAGTTCACGCGCCAGTTCCACCATCCCACACCATGCCCTCCACACGTTCCTCATGCAGCGTCCACATCCAGCCACCAACCGTCTCCGGCTCCGTCCCGATCCGGCCGCGCAGCCTGCCGCCTCATGCCCCCACCCTGCAATCCCGCTTCCATCCACCCCGACCCCACCCAATGATCCCCGCTTCATGAGCGAGATCGTCACCCCCGCCCGGCTCGGCTTCCGCATGCCCGCCGAATGGGAACCCCACGCCGCCACCTGGCTCACCTGGCCGCGCCCCGAAGGCATCAGCTTTCCCGGCCGTTACGACGGCGTGCCCGATGCCTATGCCGCCTTCATCCGCCATCTCGTCACCGGCGAAGACGTCCACATCAATGTCTGGAACGCCGACCGCGAACAGTGGGTCCGTTCCCTCCTCACCGAACGGGATGTCCCCCTCGACCGCGTCCATTTCCACCATTTCCCCGCCTACGAACCCTGGTGCCGCGATCACGGCCCCATCTTCCTCACCCGCCTCCACGAGGGCCGTCACGAACGCGCCATCGTCGACTGGGGCTACAATGCCTGGGGCGGCAAATATCCTCCCTTCGATCTCGACGACGCCATCCCCACCCATGTCGCCGCACTCCGCGGTCTTCCCCTGTTCCAACCCGGCATCGTCATGGAAGGCGGCGCCCTCGACGTCAACGGGCGCGGCACCCTCCTCACCACCGAATCCTGCCTCCTCAACCCCAACCGCAATCCCCACCTCGACCGCGACGCCATCGAGCAACACCTGCGCGATTTCCTCGGCGTCACCCACATCCTCTGGCTCGGCGATGGCATCGAGGGCGATGACACCGACGGTCATGTCGATGACCTGACCCGGTTCGTCTCGGCCGACACCGTGGTCACCGTGGTCGAGGAGGATCCCGCCGATCCCAATCACGGTCCCCTGCGCGAGAACCTGGACCGGTTGAAGTCCATGACCGATCAGGACGGCAATCCCCTTCGGATCGTCGAACTCCCGACTCCCGGCCGGATCGAATGCGACGGTCAACGTCTCCCTGCCAGCTACGCCAACTTCTACATCGCCAACGGACAGGTCCTCGTCCCGACCTTCCGTCACGACAACGACCCGCGCGCCCTTGAGATCCTCCAGGCCGCATTCCCCGACCGGAAGGTCATCGGCATCGATTCCTCCGAGCTGATCTGGGGCCTTGGATCGTTTCATTGCATCAGCCAGCAGGAGCCGGCGTGAAACTCCAGAATTCCAGTCTTCAGAATCGCTCATCAAAACCATGACCGGTTTTTGAAGCCGCACGGGAACCCGGGCTTGTATGGCCCTCTTCAGGAGCGTAATCCGTTGCCGTGCTGCAAGGGTACGATCCTGCCGGGTTCTTCGACGAAATGTTCGCGTCGCCCTCGGAGGTGCGCCGCCATTACGAGAGGTTCCGCAAACTGTTCGCCCAGACCACTCCGGAGGAGTTCGAGGAGCGGCGCAGCGACATCGACCTCTCCTTCCTCCGTCAGGGCGTCACCTTCAACGTCTACGGCGATTCCCAGGGTGCCGAACGGATCTTTCCCTTCGATCTCGTCCCGCGGATCATCGCCGCCAAGGAATGGGAATACCTCGAGCGCGGCCTGATCCAACGCATCACCGCCCTCAACCTCTTCCTCCACGACCTCTACCACGAACAACGCATCCTCAAGGACGGTGTCATCCCGGCCTACTATGTGTTGTCCGCCCGCCATTTCCGTCGCGAGTTCGCCGGATTCCAGGTTCCCAAGGACATCTACATCCATGTCTGTGGCACCGACCTGATCCGCGGTGGTGACGGCAGTTGGATGGTGCTGGAGGACAACGCACGGACGCCGTCCGGGGTCAGTTATGTGCTGGAGAACCGGCAGGCCATGAAACGCACCTTCCCCCAGCTGTTCGAGGAGGTCGGGGTGCGGCCCGTGGATCATTATCCGCAGGAACTGCTCAACATGCTCCAGCACATCTCCCCCGGAGGTGTCGTGGATCCGACCGTCGTGCTGCTCACCCCGGGCGCCTACAACAGCGCCTATTTCGAGCACACCTATCTCGCCCGACAGATGGGCATCCAGATCGTCGAGGGTCGCGACCTCCTGGTCCGTGATGCCCGGGTCTTCATGCGCACCACCAAGGGGCTCCAGCCCGTTCATGTCATCTACCGGCGCATCGACGACGATTTCCTCGACCCCACCGTGTTCCGTCGGGATTCCGCCCTCGGAGTTCCCGGCCTCATCAGCGCCTATCGCGCCGGCAATGTCTCCCTCGCCAACTCCATCGGCACCGGCGTCGCCGATGACAAGGCCGTCTATTGCTTCGTCCCCAGGATGATCAAGTACTACCTCGACCAGGACCCGATCATCCCCAACGTCCCCACCTACCTCGCCAGTGAGGAATCCGACCGGAAATACATGCTCGAGAACCTCGACAAGCTCGTGGTCAAGGCCGCCAACGAATCCGGTGGCTATGGCATGCTCATGGGCCCCCGCGCCTCCCAGGCCGAACGCGAGGAGTTCCGCAAACGCATCGAGGCCGATCCCCGCAATTACATCGGGCAACCCATGATCTCCCTCTCCACCCACCCCACCCACGTCGGCGACAACAGGTTCGAGGGCCGTCACATCGATCTCCGCCCGTTCATCCTCTATGGCGAAAAACCCGTGATCGTCCCCGGTGGACTCACCCGCGTCGCCCTCAACAAGGGTTCCCTCGTCGTCAATTCCTCCCAGGGCGGCGGTTCAAAGGACACCTGGGTCCTCTTCGGTGACGAATAATCCCGGCCATCCACCCAACTCCACCTCCAACCGGCCAACCCACCATGCTCTCCCGCGTCGCCAATTGCCTCTACTGGCTCTCCCGCTACATCGAGCGCGCCGACAACACCGCCCGCATCGTCGACGTCAATCTCCAGCTCCTCCTCGAATCCCGACGCCTCGATCCCACCCAGCTCGCCGCCTACTGGATGCCTGTCGTCGAAAGCACCGGTGACCAGGAAACCTTCGCATCCCTTTACCCCCTCGCCACCGGCGAAGCCGTCACCGAATTCCTCCTCTTCGACCTCCGCAACGGCAACTCCCTCGCCACCTCCATCTCCCAGGCCCGCGAAAACACCCGCATGGTCCGGGATCAGGTCCCCGCCGAAATGTGGGAGGAAATCAACCGGCTCTACCTGTTCATCCGCTCCGCCGCCGCCCGCGAACTCTGGGAATCCAGCCCCTTCGACTTCCTTCAACAGGTCCGTTCCAGTTCCCTCACCTTCGTCGGCATCAGCTACGCCTCCACCCCGCACAACGAAGGCTGGCACTTCATCCAGGCCGGCAAATTCATCGAGCGCGGTGACAAGACCACCCGCATGCTCGACATCCGCCACGCTTCCCTCCCCAAACGCGGCATGCCCACCAACATCAGCCAGGCCGATGCCCTCGGCTGGTCCGCCGTGCTGCGGTCCTGCTCGGCCTGGGATGCCTACAAGGCCCTCCACGGTTCGGAAGTCCATCCCCGCCTCGTCGCCGAATACCTGCTGCTCTCCGACGAATTCCCGCGTTCGCTGAAGTTCTGTGTCGATCGTCTCGACACCTCCCTCCGCGCCATCTCCGGCGTCGCCCCTCGCCGCTTCAGCAACGACGCCGAAAAACTCAGCGGCCGGCTCCTCGCCGAACTCCAGTACTCCACCGTCGAGGACGTCTTCGAAATCGGTCTCCACGACTACCTCGACCAGATCCAGATCAAGCTCAACCTGGTCGGGGATGCCCTGTTCAAGACCTATATCTTCCAGCCTTTCCTCAACCTCGAGGACGAAATCCTGGTCCAGCAGGAATACCAACAGCAGCAGTAGCAGTCCCGTCCACCCTGTTACCGACCCGGTCCCGGATGACCCAATCCCGGCGGCGGTGGGAACACGTTGGCCAACCCCTCAGCCACCTGTTCCATCGACAGTTCTTTCCCACCCCCACTCCACTGCTTCCACCAGCGGTCACCCAACCCGGTCCACTCCGCCGCCGTCACCTTCCCGTCCCGATCCCCATCCGCCATCCCAAGGATCGGCGTCGCCAACATCATCGCCGGCCCCATGGCTCCCGGACCGCCCGGACCACCAACTCCCCCGCGTCGTCCGCCGCCCCCAAACATTCCTCCCGCCCCGATCGATCTCCCCTCCGACTTCCCTGCCAGTTGCGCCGCCACCGACTCGTGTCGCGCCACGGCAAATCCCTTGATCGGCTTGACCGGTTCACCCATTCCGCCGGGAAATCCTCCCGGAGACAGGGCTTCCCCGGAAACCAATCGGTCGAACCGTTCCAACTTCTCTCCGCTCTCCTCCTTCACCACCGGCCGCAACAGCGCCGCCAACCCATCCACCCGCTTCGCCAACCGCTCCGGCCGGAAAATCGTGCCCTGAAACTCCGTCAGCCGCGCCAGGTAAGCCTCACGCACCACCGGAACTCCCATCACCCGCTCCAGAAAACGGTTCTCACCAATCCACGGCTTCGAAATCGACATCTGCTCCCGATCCTGTTGCCCACCCATCAACATGAAATTCCCGAACGAATGGTCGAGGTCCCACGGCGCAAACCGGAACCGCTCCGTCTTCGGATCCAGATACACCACATAGTTCTGGCCCACTCCCAGGATCGAATCCAGATGGCTCAGCCACACCGTCACCGCCATGAACCGGCTGAACCCATCCACATCCAGGAACTCCGGCAGGCGCCGCGCAAACTCCACGTCGTCCGCCCGCGTCACCAACTTCGCGAAATCAATCACCCGCTTCTGCTGCGACATCGTCAGATCCGTCTTCGGATCATACATCTGGTTGTACCTGCCCCACTCATCGCCCAGATACGCAAACAACTCCCGTGTCACCGGCTTGAAGATCGCCCCTTTCTTCGTCCCGAAATTCGCCTCCGCCCATCGTGTGTCCGGATTCTCCACGACCGAGTACAAACCCATCACCTGGTTCGTCCACTTGCCCGGCACACTCACCTGGACCCGCGCATAGGAACTCCTCGGGGCCGGAACACCGGCCTCCCGATACAACGCGTGGGACAGGGGCTCGTTCATCCAGGAGTTGTCCGTGATGTTGTTGTGCAGGTTGAGCTTGGTCACGCCACCCACCTTCTGCCCCTTCACGAACTCGTTCAGATCCACCTTGAACGACTTCTTGTCCGTCATCCGCGATCCCATGTACGTGCCGTTGCCCTTGTATCGCACCGCCACGTCCTTCAACGCCGTCCCCTCAAATTCCAGATCCGCCTTCACATACTCAAACTCGATCCCCGCCGCCCCACTCAACCCGTTCCGTCCACCCTCCGCACCCAACAGGCGCGGCCCGCCAAATCCTCCGCCACCCGGCCCACCCGGCCCACCCGCACCCCCAGGGGCACCCATCCCCAACAGGTCCTTCTCCAGACCCGCCCGAAGGTCCGATTCCACCAGGTATCCACGTCCCTCCCGATCCCACTCCCGACCCCATCGTCCAAACGCCCCCTGGAACTCCTGCTCCGTCACCCCTCCACTCCGATCCTTGTCCAAGGCAGTCATCCAGGCCGGCGCCATGAACCGCGCCGGATTGAATCCACCCGGCCCACCCGGCCCACCCGGTCCCCCAGGACCTCCGGGTCCGCCCGGTCCCATTTGTCGCCCAGGTCCTCCAGCTCCCATCCGCCCTCCACCACCTCCCGGTCCGCCCCCACCAAAAAACCCACCGCCGCCTCCCTTCGGCTCGATCTTCTCCCACTCCTCCGCCGAAGCCTTCAGATGGATCTGCCAGACCTTCTCCAACTGGAACAACTCCGAGTCCACCCGGGGCGCCTCACCCAGCGCCAGGCAACCCACCCACGCCATTCCCAACACTGAAATCAGACAGCGACTCATGCGCCCTGTGACACCTGGATGACATTCAGGTTACGGCCAGAAACCCAACCACCCCATCCCCTGTCCCACCGCAACGGAAATTGAATCCCTTTCCACATCCAATACGGTCCTCAGATGCCATCCCTCCCGTTGAAATGCCTGCCGCTTCTTCCCCTCCACTCACCGCAACCCCGGTCCCCCGCAAGAACCTCCACGCAATCCATCCCCTCGTTCGTCCCTTTCCTTGCCATCGCAAACCACGATCAACGGCCATGATCCATCCACGCGCCGCCGTCTTCCAGGGTCCCGGTTCTCCCTTCCTCCTTCAGGATCTCCCACCCTTCGATCTCCCAGGCCCCGGTGAATGCCTCGTCCAGATCACCCTGGCCACCCTCTGCGGATCCGATCTCCACACCCATTCCGGACGTCGACACGGCCCAACCCCCTGTATCCTCGGACACGAGGCAGTGGGCCGGGTCCTTGCTGTCGGCGACGGTCGCGACCCCGCCCTCGTGGGATCCCGCGTCACCTGGACCCTGGCCGACAGTTGCGGGAAATGCGCTCCATGCTCGCGGTGGAACCTTCCCCAGAAATGCGATCACCTCTTCAAGTACGGTCACGCCCCGCTCACTGACGGTTCCGGTCTCAACGGCTGTTATTCCTCCCACATCGTTCTCCGCGCCGGCACCACCGTCGTCCCCCTTCCCGATTCCATCACGGATTGCATGGCCGCCCCGGCCAATTGTGCGCTCGCCACCATGATCGCCGTCCTCCGGGACCTGCCCTCCCCGCAGGACACCGTGGTCATCCAGGGCGCCGGCCTCCTCGGCCTCTATGGAAGTGCCCTGCTCCACACCGCCGGATGGCGCCAGGTCATCGTGATCGATCGCAATCCGGAACGTCTGCTCCTCGTCCCTGCCATGGGAGGCATCCCATCCCTCGCCACTGCCCAGGACCAGATCCCCGCACACACCGCCGACGTCGTCATCGAGGTCGCCGGCAGTCCCAGCCTGATCCCGGATGGCATCCGACTCCTCCGTCCCGGTGGTCACTATGCGTGGGTCGGCATGGTCCACCCCGAATCCCAACTCCAGATCACCGGCGAATCCGTCATCCGGGGCTGTCTCCACATCCACGGGACCCATAACTATACCCCGGCCGATCTGATCGCCGCCATCCGCTTCCTCGAACGGCACGCCACCCGTTTCCCTTGGGATCGTCTGGTTTCAAGTCCCCTACCCCTTGCCGATCTCGATCAAGCCTTCGCCCTCGCCGCCACCGGTCGATGGCCCCGCGTTGCCATCTCCCCGGCTCCCGCTCAGTGCGTGCAGCAGACTCCCGCGGCCAGATCCGGACTGATATAGGGAATCCCCAGCTCCAACCCCCGCAACACCAGCAGGATTCCCACCGCGCCCACCGACACCGGTATCAATCGCTGCAACCGGAACCGCCACGTCACCGGCATCGCCCGGCCGCTCAATCCCAATCCCAGCATCATCGGCACCGTGCCCAACCCAAACACCGCCATGTAGGCCATGCCTCCCGACGCCTCACCCGATGCCGCCGCGCCCGCACACGCAGCGTACACCAGTCCACACGGCAACAACCCGTTCACCAACCCCAGCAAAGCCAACGATCCCAGGGTCCGCCGCTTCAACAACACTCCCAGCCAACCCTTCACCCGGTTCACCCACGACGTCAGCGGCCCTGCCACTCCCGCCCAACCCGCCACCACCAGTCCCGACAGGATCAACAACCCGGCCCCGATCGACACCCAGCGCTGCACCCCCGCCAAGGCCAGGGATCGTCCCACCAATCCGAACACCAGGCCCATCCCGACATAGGTTGTCACCCGTCCCACCTGATAGAGGACGCGGCCCCCGACGAATCCCGCCATGCCGCGGCCCGGATGCGGCAAAGCCAGCGCCAACGGCCCGCACATCCCCGCACAGTGCAGGCTGCCCGCAAAACCCAGCATGAACGCCGTCCACAACATCCGGATGCCTTGCCCAGATACCTACCGCTTCGCCGGGATCAACACCGCTTCATCCAGGGAAAACTCCTCGCCTCCCGCACTCCACCTCAACTTCGCACGCCACAAACCCTCCCCCAGATCCGTCAACCCCACCCGCTGCACACCCACCGCATCCGGTTCCAGGCGGATCAACCGGTCCTGCGAGGCATCCGACGGCCGATACAGCTGCAATGTTCCACCCCCGAACCCGGTCACGTGCCCCACCGGGATCCGCAGAATCAGTTCCCCACCCGCCGCATCCGCCTTCATCCCCACCTCGGTTCCCAATCCCTGCGTCCTCCGGATCCGATCAAACTGCTTCTGATACCGGATCTCCTCCTCGTAATAGTCCGGCCGCACCAGATCCATCTTCTGACTCACCGCGAAGGCGATGAACGACGCCACCAACCCGATGAACACGATGAAGAAGGCGATCAACGCGATGGGCCAAGGCTCCCAACGACGGACGGCAGTCACGGGGATGGGAACGGATCCGGGAGCAGCAGTAGCGATAGGCATGGCAAATGAAATTATATGTGAAACCAATTCCTCAGGGCGAAGGGACCGCGAGCGCGCCCGGTCCAACAAATCCGGTCTTGACGGTCTCAATCAGGCGGCCTTCGGAATAGATCCCGATCTCGATCGGGGTGCTTCTTCCACGAAGGCTGGATCGGTCCAGTTCCACCAGCAGGGAACGTTGCCCCAGCTTCTCCTTCTGAACCACGAATCCGTCCCCGCCCAATACCTGGATCCGGCCCGACAACCCGTTCTCCAACCGGAACTCCACCGGGATGTCACGCAGGGTCTTGTTCACCACCTTGACCGTATAGAGATTGCTCAACCGGCCCTCGGCAGCTTCCTGGAACATCGAACCCGGCGCCCGCAGCAACGTCGTCTCCACATCCGCCCGGGTGAATACCAGAAACGCCAACAGACAACCCAGCGCCACCAGCAACCCCCCATAACCGATCATCCGCGGGGTGACCCGCAAGGGTGCTCCCGTCGCAATCCCGTTCAACGACGCGAACCTCACCAACCCCCGCGGCAAACCCAGCTTGTCCATCGTCGCGTCACACGCATCAATGCATGCCGTGCAGTTCACGCACTCCATCTGCACCCCATTCCGGATGTCGATCCCCGTCGGACACACCACCACGCATTGACGGCAACCCACGCAATCCCCCACCCCGGCAGCCTTACGTTCCTCATGGCTCTGCCCACGCTTCCACGGTGCACGCGACTCCCCACGCCGGTTGTCATACGCCACCACAACCGTGTTCTCGTCCAGCAACGCCGACTGGAACCGTCCATACGGACAGATGAAGGTGCAGGCCTGCTCCCGAAACCGCGCGAAGATCCCGTAGAAGACCAGGGTGAACAACACCATGAACCCCAACCCCGTCAGGTGGCTCTTCGGATCATCCCGGATGATCTCCAGCAGGGCGTCGCTCCCAATGATATAACTCAGCAACGTGTTCCCGATCACAAACGACAGCCCAAGAAACACCGAATGCTTCAACACCTTCCGCCAGACCCTGCCCATCGTCCAAGGACCCGCATCCCGCGCCTTCGCCACCGGGCCATCCCCCTCGATCAGGTACTCGATCTTCCGGAACACCATCTCCATCATCACCGTCTGCGGACACGCCCAGCCACACCACAGACGACCAAATGCCGTGGTGAAGATGATGATGCACGTGAAGAACACGAGCATCGCCACCGCGAAGATGATCGTGTCCTGCGGCCAGAAGATCTGCCCCAGGATCGAGAACTTCCGGTCAATGATGTTCATCATCAACAGCGGGTTGCCACTGATCCTGATGAACGGTCCCGTGAACATCACCAGGATCAACAGCCACGCGAACGCCACCCGATACCGATGCATCCGGCCGGATGGCTTCTTCGGATACAGCCAGCGACGACTCCCATCCTTGTCCGCCGTCGCCAGGTGATCCCGGAAATCCTCCCAGTCGATCTCCTGGGCAACACCGTGATGTTCCACAGTCGCCTCGCCCGGACCCTTCACGTCGCTGATTTCGCTTTTCATGCTTCCTTCACGGGACCAGCCGGATCTCCCAGCCGGCCCCGCCCATCTCACTCGAACTCGTTCGGTTGCTCCGGTTGATCGGTGTTCTCCGGCGGCTTGGGATTCGGCGGGCTCGTCCCCCGGAACTTCTGGATATAGGACGCCACAGCATAGATCTCGGCGGGCTGCATCGACTCCTTCCACGCCAGCATGCCCTTCACCGGGAAGCCATTGATGATGATGTTCAGGTTGTCCGCGAAGGTGGGGCCATGGATCCAGAAGTCATCGCACAGGTTCGGCCCCACCAGGCCTCCGCCGTCCGACCGATGACACGGTGCGCAGTTCAGTTCATAGGTCTGTTGTCCGCGTCCAAGGACTTCGGGATCCGTGGATGGCTTGAGGGTTGCCAGGCTGGACTCGAACTTCGCCTGTGCAGCGAGTTTGACCTTCTCTCCTTCCTTGGCCTCGATCTCATACTCGGCCGCCTGCAAGGGGCCGGCTTTGAACACATGGTAGTACAGCATGTAGCCGATCGCCTGGACGATGCAGATATAGAACAACCACACCCACCAACGCGGCAGGTTGTTGTCCAGCTCACGGATCCCGTCCGCCTCATGGTCCAGCAACAGCGGATCCTTCGGTTCGTCCGGCTTCTTCATGTCACTCATGGGGGACCTCCTCGCTCTTCACCTTCATTCCATGGTCGTCCGCCAAGGGCAGTCCGCCCATCGTGTCCAGAAACGGCCGGCGCAATCGGAACGCCCAGACCATCGCCACTCCAAACACCGTGAAGAACAACAGCACGGAAACGACGCCATACAGGCCGACGCCCCCGATTTCCATCAACGCATCTCGGATCATGTTATGCCTTTTCTTTCAGATTCAAGGTTGCACCAACGCCGTTGCCGGCACATTCGCACCCGTGGGCGTCATCACCGCCGCCGGTGCCGACTTGATGTCCGTGCCCAGGCGCTGGAGATAGGCGATCATGGCGATGATCTCGCGGTCCGGTTGTGCATCCGGAACCGAGTTCGCCTTCAGGCCCTCCACGATCTTCGCCGCCTGCGCCTCCGCATCCGCCTGCGCCGTGGCTTCAAATCCTTCCGCATAAGGAACCCCCACCTTTCGCAAGGCCCCGATCCGCGCCGGAAGGGACTTGTAATCCAACTTCTGGGTGATCAACCAAGGATACGGCGGCATCACGGAACCGGAGGACATGGTCGGCGGACTCTCCATGTGCATGTAATGCCAGGCATCCGAATACTTCCCACCCACCCGATGCAGGTCCGGGCCGGTCCGCTTGGATCCCCACAGGAACGGATGGTCATAGATGAAC
>CAZDYB010000085.1:0-11943 GCA_964509045.1 uncultured Akkermansia sp. | reverse complement strand
GTTCCTGATCGCGGATGAAGCGTTTCAGGGTGACGAGACTGGTGGGGAGGGCGGTTGGGGAGTGGGAGCCGGGGGTGGAGGCAGTGGGGGATGGCTGGGGGGACAGGGTGGGTGAGGGGCTGTCGGAGGGAGGGCCGACGGGGGCGGCGAGGGCTGCGGCCTCGGTTTCCTCGGTGGATTCGTCACCGGAAGCGAGGCGTTGGAGGATGGGGGGGAGATCGCGGGCGCGGAGGAGGGGGAGATCGGAGAGGACGGCGGCGCGTTCGATGGCGTTCTCGAGTTCGCGGACATTGCCGGGCCAGGAATGGGCGCAGAGGGCGTCGAGGGCGCGCTGGGTGATGCGGCAGGGCTGACCGGAGCGGGAGTGGATCTTGTCGCGGAGGAAATGGGCGACCAGCATGGGGATGTCGTCCTTGCGTTCGCGGAGGGCGGGCATGGAGATGGGGACGACGTTGAGGCGGTAGAAGAGGTCTTCGCGGAAGCGGCCGTCCCGGACGAGTTGGTCGAGGTTTTCGTTGGTGGCGGCGAGGACGCGGACGTTGACGTGGACGGGGAGGTTGTCGCCGACACGGCGGACTTCCTTTTCCTGGAGGACGCGGAGGAGGCGGCTCTGGAGTTGGGCGGGCATGGTCCCGATCTCGTCGAGGAAGAGGGTGCCGCCGTCGGCGTCATGGAAGAGGCCGTTCTTGTCGGCGACCGCACCGGTGAAGGCGCCCTTGCGATGGCCGAAGAGTTCGGATTCGAGGAGGTTTTCGGGGAGGGCGGAACAGTTGACGGGGATGAAGGGGGCGTTGTTGCGGCGGGAATTGTGGTGGAGGGCGCGGGCGATGAGTTCCTTGCCGGTGCCGCTTTCGCCGAGGATGAGGACGGTGGCGTCGGTATCGGCGACGCGTTCGACCATGCGGAAGACGTCCTGCATGCGCTGGCTGGAGCCGATGATCTGGGAGAAGCCGTATTTCTGGCGGAGTTCGCGTCTGAGGAGGGAGTTTTCGTGGACGGTCTGGGTGTAGGCGAGGGCGCGTTGAACGGAGAGTTTGAGTTCCTCGAGCTTGAAGGGTTTCTCGAGGTAATCGTAGGCGCCGAGTTGCATGGCCTGGACGGCGCTTTCGACGGAGCCGAACCCGGTGATCATGATGACGACAGCGGGTGGGGAGAGGGCGCGGGCCTTGCGGATGATTTCGAGGCCGTGTGGCCGGGTCTTGTCGAGGTAGAGATCGGTGATGACGAGATCGGGCTGGTGTTCGGTGAGGGCATCGGCGACGCCGTTGGGATTGGTGAAGGGGAAGACCTCATGTCCCTCGCTGCGGAGGACCTCGGCGACCATCTGCACCATGGTCAGCTCGTCATCGACGAGAACGATCTTGGCCATGGGCGGCACGCTAACGGGGCGGGGCGGGGCAGGGCGATGGCTAATTGGAGGATGCGGAGGATGCGGAGAATGCAGGGGGAGAACCGGCTGTGGCCGTGAAGGAGACGGGTGGTGGCAGCGTGTCTGCGGGGCCTGTCGGCCTTCTGGGCCAGGTCGCGGTGATCCCTGCCGGGCTTCAGGCTTGGGGGACTTGGGGGACTGGGTGTGCCCTCAGGTGAGAACTGCTGTCGCGAGGGGCATTGGATTGCGGGATGGGGCTTTCACTCCGGGTGGATTGGAAGGGGGGCCTGGATTTTCAGATGGGCTGGGAGGGGAACGGCTGGGAGGGTTGGGCAGATGGCGACGTCCAAAAAGGAAGCGCGGATGAGCCGGTGCGGCGAGGTGGACCTGCGGGTGATCCCGGGAGGTTTTCTGGGATTGATCCTGTTGGGGATGTTGATGTTGAAGTTGCCGTGGGCGCATCGGGAGGGGCAGGGGTTGGGATGGTTGGACTCGTTGTTCCTGTCGACGTCATCGGTGTGTGTGACGGGGTTGAGCACGGTGAACGTGGCGGAGACGTTCAGTGGGTTGGGGCAGGTGATCCTGTTGTTCCTGATCCAGGCGGGAGGGTTGGGGATTTTCACGGCGAGCCTGTTGTTGGTGTTGGTGAGTGGGAAGCGGCTGTCGTTGGCGGACGAGCAGACGATCCATACGACGATGGGACGGTTGCGGGAGGCGCGACCGTTGGATGTGTTCATCTATGGGTGTGTGTTTGTGGGGGTGTTGGAGTTGGCGGGGACGGTGGCGATGTTTCCGTTGATAGCGGAGGCGTGGCCGGACCAGGAGGTTGGGGAATCGCTGTGGCAGGCGGTGTTTCATTCGGTGAGCGGGTTCTGCAATGCGGGGATATCGATCTTTCCGGACGGGCTGGTGCATTGGCGGGAGCATCCGGGGTTGCTGTCGGTGGTGGAGGTGATGGCGGTACTGGGTGGGATCGGGTTGATGACATTGATCAACCTGCGGTTCTGGGCGCCGTGGCGGAGGGATCGGTTGCGTCGGGGGCGATTGACGTTGCAGACGCGGATGGCATTGACGGGGACGGTGTTCCTGTTGGTGGGGGGAGCGGTGGCGACGTGGGCATTCGAGCAGACGCACACATTGGAGGGTGGGCGGTGGTGGGAATCGGTGTCGTGGGCCATTTTCCATTCGGTATCGACGCGGACGGTGGGGTTCAACGTGGTTGAGGTGGGGGAGATGAACGGGCCGACGATCCTGGTGACGATGGTGATGATGTTCATTGGAGGATCCCCGGGATCGATGGCTGGGGGGATCAAGACGGTGACGTTGGTGGTGTTGGTGATGACGGCCTGGGCGGCATTGAGGCGGCGGGAGGAGATCCAGTGTTTTGGGCGTCGGGTGGACAGGAAGCTGTCCGGGGTGGCGATGATGGTGACGATGCTGGGGGCGGGTGGTGGGGTGTGGGGGGTGGGATTGTTGATGGTGGTGGAGGATGGCCAGCCATCGACGGAGACGGCGCATCCGTGGATCGGGTTGATTTTCGAGGCGGTATCGGCGTTTGGAACGGTGGGGTTGTCGATGGGGGTGACGCCGTTGCTGAGCGGATGGGGGAAGCTGGTGATCATGGTGCTGATGTTTGTGGGCCGGGTGGGGCCGTTGCTGATGTCGGTGTATCTGTCGAGGGCTCCGCGGACGCAGCATGTGTTGTATCCGACGGAGGAGGTGGCGATCGGGTGATGGGGAAGGAGGACGGGCGGATTCGGATGGAGCGGCGACGTTTGGCAGCTGTCGGGATTGGGGACGGCGAGTGGACCACGCTGTTCCGGTCAGTGGGGAGGGTCAGAGTGGGGCTTGAAGGAATGAATCCGGAGAAAAGCCTTGCGGGCGGGGTCGGAGTGCCGTTGAAAGGGGTCTCATGGCACAACGGGTATTCATCCTGGGGGCAGGCCGGTTTGGGGCGCATCTGGCAACGCGACTGAGTGAATTCGGATGCGAGGTGGTGGTGGCGGACCAGGATCCGGAGCGGGTGAAGGATCTGGCGGACGACGGGTTTCACGCGGTGCAGATGGCTGCGGATGACGAGGATGCGTTGCGGGAGGCAGGGGTGATGGATGCGGACACGGTGGTGGTGTCGATTGGTGACAACATGCAGGGGAGCATCCTGGCGACGTTGTTGCTGAAGGAGTTGAAGGTGCGGCGGATCATAGCGCGGGCGTTGGACACGAAGCATGCGCAGGTGCTGGAGAAGGTGGGGGCAGACCTGGTGGTGCTGCCGTCGCGGGACATGGCCTATCGGTTGGCCGAGAGGTTGCGGGATGACGCGAGCCGGGATCGGCAGCCATTGAGCGGGGACTACCAGATGGGGGAGGTGAAGGTGGGGGCGACGCTGGATGGGAAGACGTTGAGGGATCTCGGGTTGAGGGAGCGGTTCCGGGTCAACGTGATCCTGGTGTTGCGGGGACGTGGGAAGGGATCGGTGGAGACTTTGGAACCGGAACCGGACCTGGGACTGGTCTCAGGTGACATCTGTCTGGTGGTGGGGGAAAGGGAGCGGATCAACCGGTTCGAGCGGGAGTGCGGGGTGACGGGGTGAGGTGGTTGGCGGCTCACTGATCACCACAGGGGACATGGAGCGCACAGGGGGAAAGCCTCTGCCGGGCCCCTCTGGTGCCGACTGCGTGTGGGACGGTTCAGGCGGTGGCTTCCTCGGGCTGCGGTTCGCCGGAGGGAGCGGTTTCGGGTCGTTCCTCGCCTTTGTCGGCGGGGGATTCTGCGACGGAGAACTTCCAGGCGGCTGCGAACAGGGCTGTGAAGAGGCCGCTGCTGAGGAGGGTGTTGCGGAGGAAGGTCCAGGTCTCGGGAAAACCGCCGACGCCGCGGGTGAGTGCGTTCAGCCAACTGGCGAGGGTGCGGTTGTATTCGGGATTGCGGAACGGGTTCACGAACCAGGACGCGGTGTTGGTGACGATGTAGAAGACGAGGGCGCCGAAGACACCGCCGAGGACGAGGGAGAGGAAGCGGCTGTGGGGTTGGAACCGGCGACCGCCGAGGAAGAGGAGTGCGTAGCCGAGGTAATTGGTGGCGAGATAGAGCAAGCCGCCGGCAGTGAAGACTTCGTAGCCCTTGCTGAACTGGTAGTAGACGTTGAGGGCGAGATCGGTGACGAGCAGGGTGGCGAAGGCGGCGGTGGAGGTGGCGGTGGTGCGGAGGAAGACGCCGGCACAGAACAGGACGGCGTAAGCCGCGCTGAAGTTGGCCGGCATGAGCCCCGGCCAGCGGCTCAGGGCAAACACCAGGAGGAACAACCAGGGCAAGAGATGTTGGAATCGGTCCCGCATCGGGTGCGCAGACTACGCGGGGCGACCGTGGGCGCAAGGCGCGGGGCGTCGCCAGTTGCGGCACAACGGCCGTCCCCGGCGGCAGGAGGTCGGTTGACGATCAGCGGTCAGGCTGAGGATGACGCAAAACCCTATCAGGAACGGGATGTCCGCAGATCCATTGAAAAGGTGATGCCATGAAACTGAGCACTGCAAAGGTTCGCCGGCTGGCGGCGCAATATCCGAAGTACGTCGAGTGGAGCGATGAGGACGGATGTTTCATTGGTCGTTGTCCGCAGTTGTTCGCCGGCGGGGTGCATGGTCAACGGGAGGCAGTTGTCTATGCGGACCTGGTGGCGCTTGCGGAAGAATGGGTGGAGATCCTCCATGGTGATGGGACCGTTCTTCCGAAGGCGGATCGTTCCGGGGAGTACAGCGGCAGGTTCCTGGTTCGAATGGACCCGACCCTGCATCAGCGTCTGTCGCTCCGTGCGGCTTCCAATGGGGAGAGTCTGAATCAATGGGTGGTGCGACGACTGGCCCAGGCTGGAGAAAATGCACACGGATGCGATCTCCGTTCCGGGGTGGATGGGTCTTGAGACTGCCGGACCGTGAGCTGGCATTTTTCCATCCCGGAAGAAGTGCGGTTGGGATGCAGTTTTTTGGCTCATTCGGAGCGGAGGGGGTGCGACGATGGGTCCGGTGTCTTGGGTTCAGGTGTTACATGAGGACGGACAGTTGCTGGTGGTGCACAAGCCGGCGGGGTTGGTGTGTCATCCGACCAAGGGCGATGCCGCGTCGAGCCTGATCGGGCGGGTGCGGTTGCATCTGGGGGCGGAGGAAGAGCCGCAGATGGTGCATCGGTTGGATCGGGAGACGAGCGGGGTGATGGTCTTCGGAAAGACGACGGAGGCGTCGGCGTTGTTGCGGCAGGCGTGGGCACAGGGATGGGTGACCAAGGAATACCTGGCGTTGATCCATGGGCATCCCGTGGAGGATGAGGGGTTCATCGAGGCACGGATCGGACGGGATGAGACCTCGGAGATCGCCATCCGGGACCGGGTGCGACCGGACGGGGCGACGGCGCGGACGCGGTATCGGGTGATCCGGAGATTTGAGCGGAAGGAGGGTCGGTTCGGGTTGATCCGGGTGTGGCTGGACACGGGAAGGAAGCATCAGATCCGGATCCACCTGGCGCATGTGGGACATCCGTTGGTGGGGGACAAGTTGTATGGAACGGATCCGGGGATGTACCTGGCGTTCGTGCAGCGTCGACTGACGGCGGGGCAGAAGGCGCAGTTGATGTTGCCGAGTCACGGATTGCATGCGTCGCGGTTGTGGTTGCCGTGGGAGGGGGAGGAGCGGGCGTTCGGGTCGGAGCCGGAGCGTGGATTCCTGGATTTTGTGGAGGGGCGAGAGGTGGAATGGTTGGAGGATCCGTTTGATCCGCAGCGTCCGACTGGCCCGATGTTGGGGTCGGGTGCATGATGGGCGGCATGGCGAAGCAGGGTTGGTTGGTGAAGCAGGAGCCGGAGGCGTATGCCTGGGAGGTGTTCGTGAAGGACGGGCGGACGGCGTGGACCGGGGTGCGCAATTTCCAGGCGAGAAATCATCTGCGCGCGATGAAGAAGGGGGATCGGGTGCTTTATTACCACAGCGTGACGGGCAAGGCGGTGGTGGGGATCGCGCGGGTGGAGCGGGAGGCATATGCGGATCCGACGGCGACGGAGGGGGATTGGTCGGCGGTGGACCTGGTGCCGGAGAAGGCGTTGAAGCGGCCGGTGACGTTGGAGGAATTGAAGTCGGATCCGGTGACGCAGGGGATGGCGTTGATCCGTCAGTCGCGGTTGAGTGTGATGCCGCTGGCGGTGGAGGAGTTTCGGCGGGTGTTGGAATTGGGCGACACGCGGGTGGGATCCGCGTAGGTCGGGGAGAATGCGGGGGCACCAAAAGGGGCGAACGAGGGCTGGAATGGATTCCGCGCTCCAATCCGTCCGCCCTTCCGCAGGATTCACTTTCCGGAGTCCGCCCTGGCCGGGATGGACCGCAGCCGGGTGTTTCGTGGCTGTGACGTTCAATTCCCACAATAGGCTTGTCGGGCAGCCAAGCGGGCGCATGGTCCGTGCGTGCTTGAACGGCCCCTCGATTCCGGCGCTTCCGCCGATCGCTCCGCACCTCCACGCCCGTCCCGCCGGCTGCGTCCGCCGACTTCCCCGCCCCCGATGTCCCGGATCAAGAACTACGTCCTCGACACCAATGTCCTCCTCCATGACCCCAATGCCCTCCTCAATTTCCAGGACAACACCGTCCTGGTCCCCATCGAGGTCATCGAGGAGATCGACAAGTTCAAGCGGGAGACGAGTGAACGCGGACAGAACGCCCGCTCGGTGTCGCGTCGCCTGGATGCCCTGAGACAGAAGGGATCGCTGGCCGAGGGTGTGCCCCTCCCGAACGGCGGCATCCTGCGCATCATCTTCAATCCGCCGGGAACGGGGGTCGGACGGAAGTCGGATCCGGCCTTCAACCCGGCGAATGGCTCGGTGGATTCCCGGATCCTGGCGTTGGCCCTGGCAGTCCGGGCGGCGGAACCGTCCCGACCGGCGATCTTCGTCACCAAGGACATCAACCTGCGGTTGAAGGCTGACGTGTACGGATTGCAGGCGGAGGATTACGAGACGGACCAGGTGAATCTGAAGGATCTGTACACTGGATTCTTCGAGATCACGTTGCCGGCGGCGCGCCTGGCCCAGCTCCGGTTGCATGGAGAGATCCCGATTCCCGAGGGGCCCACCCGGTTTCCAAACCAGTACTGCACCCTCATCGAGGAGGGCGCGGGAAAGAAGTCGGTGCTCGCCCGGGTTGATCCCACGGGGACGCGGATCGTTCCGTTGCATGACGTGCAGAACGTGTGGGGAATCCGGCCGAAGAACCGGGAGCAGCATTTCGCCCTCGATTGCCTGCTGGACGAACGGATCCGGCTGGTGACGTTGATGGGCAAGGCCGGGACCGGAAAGACGCTGCTGGCATTGGCGGCCGGATTGAAGAAGACGGTGTCCGATCGCGAGTTCCGACGTCTCATCGTGGCGCGCCCCACCATTTCCATGGGCAAGGAACTCGGATTCCTGCCCGGATCACTGGAAGAGAAGTTGTCGCCCTGGATGCAACCCATCCATGACGCGCTGGAAATGTTGGGAGACCTCAACATGGGTCGTGAACAGGGGCGCACTTCCGACCTGTTGCGATCCGGCACCATCGTGGTGGAGGCGTTGAGTTACATCCGCGGCCGCTCCATCGCCCACCAGTTCATGATCGTGGACGAGGCGCAGAACCTGACGCCGCTGGAGGTGAAGACCATCGTCACGCGCGTCGGCCACGGCACCAAGATCATCCTGACCGGTGATCCCTATCAGATCGACAATCCCTATGTGGATGCGTCTTCCAACGGCTTCACCTATGTGGTCAACCGGTTCCGTGGCCAGGGCATTTCGGCGCATGTCGAATTGACCCGGGGCGAACGGAGCGAGCTCGCCGAGACCGCGGCCAACCTGCTCTGAGCACCAGGCTATCGTATCGGACGGCACTGATCCTCGCCGCCGGCGCACTGGTGCTGGTGCTCGGTCTTTATGTCGCGCTGTTGGTGGGCGTCGGGGTCCTCACCCTCTGGCATGGGTTCGCCCACACCGACCTGCTCCGGTCGGGTCCGGGATCGCTCCTCTATTTTGCGCCCCTGGCAGCCGGGATCCTGCTGCTGTTGTTGCTCCTCAAACCCCTGCTGGCCCGCGCACACGCTCCGCAACCTTCCCGTCCCATCGATCACGCTTCGCATCCCCGGCTCTTCCAACTCATCGGCGCCCTCTGCCGCGAGGTCGGGGCCATGCCGCCTTCCCGGGTCGAAGTGGATGGATCGGTCAATGCCAGCGTCGCGTTCCGCCAAGGCTGGGCCAGTGTCCGCGACAACGACCTTGTCCTGTGCATCGGGCTGCCCCTCGTCGCCGGACTCTCCGGCCGGGAACTTGCCGGGATCATCGCCCACGAATTCGGCCACTTCCGTCAGGGGGCCGGACTCCGCCTGAGCTTCATGGTCCGGCGCCTCAGCCATTGGTTCTGGCGCGTGGCCCATGAACGCGACCAGATCGATGAACAGATCGACGAGGCGATCGAGAACAGTTCCTCCCCGGTGGTGCTCCTTTTCCTGTTTCCGGCCAGCCTTGGATTCCGTCTGTCCCGCCAGTTCCTCCACCTGCTCATGCTGGTGGCGCATGCCGCCAGTTGCCGGTTGCTGCGTCAGATGGAGTTCGATGCGGATGCCCAGGAGGTGCGGGTGGTGGGGACGGCGGCGTTCCTGTCATCGAACCGCACGCTGCGTCGGCTCACCGCTGCCCATGCCTCCACCCAGTTCCTGCTGGCGCGCGCATGGCGCGAACGACGACTCCCGGACAACCTGCCGGAGTTGATCCGGCACACCGCCGCCACCTTCACTCCACCGCAGGTGGAGGCGATCGAAGCTGCTTCAGCCGCTTCCATCACCAGCCTCTTCAGCACCCATCCTTCGGACCCCGAACGTGAGGCCGCCGCCATGGCTCTGGATCAAGCGGGTTGCATCGACGTGGAGGGACCGGCATCCGATCTGTTCCACGATTTCCCCGCGCTCTGCCGCGAGGTCACCCGTGAGTATTATGAAGTCATCCTGGGCGCGCCGCCCGAGCCCGGTCGCATGGCGTCGGTCGAGGCCAGCACCGGAGCGTTGGACGAGGCCGCCGTCGCGCTCCAGCACCTCGCTCGTTACGCGCCCGGTGCCGGTTCCTACACCTCACCGGTTCCCTGGGATCCCGCCGCGTTGTCGGAACCGACGCCGGTCCCCGAGCTGCACGCCGTCATTGCCTCAGCCCGGGTACGATTGGATGCCGCTCCTCCCGGAGAAGAGCTGGCGCAGGAGAAACTGGCCGCCCGACGGATGGCCATCCAACTGTTTGCGGCGCGGCAACTGGATGCGGCGGCGATCCGTTGGGAGGCGGGGATGCTGGAGCTCCCCTCGAATGATCCCGCGACCCTGACCGTGTTGGAAGAGGAGGCCGGACGTCGGATGGAAACCGTCAACGCCACCCTCGCCACCCTGTTGAACGCCATCGGCACACGCCTCCGGGCCGCCCTGCAACTGTGGTGGCACGATCCGCAGGTGGCAGCCGATCCCCGCGCGGAGAACGCACGGGACCAGGTGCTGCGACTGTTGCCGCTCTTGATCCACGTGGGTGCCCTGGCACACCCCCTCGAAGAGATCGAACAGGACCACGCCACGCTCCACGAAGTCCTGTTGCACCGGAACCAATCCCGCGATCCCGCCGCCGTCGAGGTCGTGGTGGATCAGCTTTCGCGCCGCATCCGACGCAACCTGCGGGAGATCCTCCCGCGAATGTCCGGTGTGCCGCATCCGTTCATGGCAGGCGACGGGCGCCCGGTCACCGTCCGCGAATCGCTGGACAGGGAATCCCACGCGCGGGATGGCTTGAACGGCGCCCTGTCGGAGGCCGGCGCCGTGCGGTCGATGCTGCCGGACCTGTATCAACGAAGCCTGGCGGCCTTGGTGAAGTGGGCCGTCGAAGCCGAACAGAAGGCCGGCATCGGGGGGTGAGATCCCTTCCCTTCCCGGCGGACATCCCCCGACATCCCAGCTTTCGTCTTCCGCTCCCTCATTCCCCATCGTCAGCGAATGGACACCCGGCCAGCATCGGTCCCCATGACCACCGCACCTCCCCGGTCCAAGGCCCGCCCAACCCCCGCAACCCTCGACCCCAAACAACCCGACGTCGTGCTGGTCGCGGCACCACGGAGTCGCCCGGTTCGCCACCACCAACCCCAGGGATTCTGACGGCTTTGGATTTGTCAGGGTGTGGAATCCACTGGAGCAATCCGCATCGATCCCGTCCCGGAAACGACAGCATCGGCATCAGCCCAACTTCCGATCCCCCCATCCCATGTCCCCGGCTTCCGCGTCTGAACTCGTCCTGTGCTCACCCACCGCATCCCTGCCGGCCCCCTGGCTGCCGGAGGTCGGATCCATGCCGCTGTCGGAAGCCGAATTGCTGGCGACGCTGGAATCCCATGCCCCGGTCTGGCTGCCACGTTCGGTTGCCGAGACCGATCCCACGCACCAGCAGTGGATTCCCTACGGCCTGATCCGTGAACCGTCCGGGCGTTGGGCCTGTTATCGTCGACGCGGTACCGAGACCCGTTTGATCGGATCGCGTTCCCTGGGCATCGGTGGCCATATCAATCCGGTGGATGCCCCTCCGCCCGGAGTCATCGGGGCTCCCTGGCGGTCCCTGTTCTGGAACGGATTCCTGAGGGAACTTGCAGAGGAACTTCCCGACGCGGTGCCTGGCTCTTCCCGATTCCTTGGGCTCATCCGTGAGGCGCAATCCCCGGTGGGCCGGGTTCACCTGGGAGTGGTGTTCCTGCATCTCACCAGCCGGGAGCTTCCGATGGATCCAGGGGAACTCGCTCCGCTGGAATGGGTGGTGGATCCCAGGGCTTCCGAGTGCGCGGACCTGGAGTTGTGGTCGCATCTGGCGATGGAATTGCTCATGGGCCAACGACCGTGATGGGGATCGCCCTGATCGGAGTGGTGAGGGCGCTTCTGGTGACCAGGGCGCTGGATGTCCACAGCTGGCCTTGTTGAAGTGTCAGTTGGAAGAGGACGACGTCACCCCGGATGGACAGACCCTACGTTGAGTTCCAAGGGTCAGGCCATGGAGTTGGTCGCCTTGCCCCAACTGATGGACTTGCCGCCGAGCTGGAGGACAAGGAACTGAGGACCTTGACGGAGGACATGGAGGCCCTCGCCGATGGCGGTGGGCTTCGGGGCAGGGGTTTGATTGTCCGCCGCGGGAGACTTCCACCCCAGGCCGAGGACCATGCGCGCACCCGCAGGCCGGAGGGGGTGCTGGGGGGTGAGGTCTGGGTGTGGTTGGAGGCTGGCCTCGGAGGACGGAAGCCATTGATGGACACCCGTCAAACCCACGCCAGAGGGAAGCTCATCATGGGCAGGAGCCTCATGGCTCACAGGAACTCGACCTATGCAGGACCTGCCCGTCTGTTGGTGACCCCAACCTTGTGGCCGCGGGCGTCTTCAACCCGGAGGGTTGGGAGGCCGCAGCCGACACGGGGTTCGCAGGGCGCACCCCGGGAACCAGCCCAAATGTACAATATTGGTTCTGCTGAAAAACCCAAGTGGCCGGCTTTTCACCCCCTTGAAATCACCCT
>CAZDYB010000084.1:0-12131 GCA_964509045.1 uncultured Akkermansia sp. | reverse complement strand
TGGCCGAACCCGAGACCCCGAAACCGGCTCCACCCCAGGGTCCACGCCTGGAAAAGAAACGGGAGTTCAAGCTGCCCACCGCTGTCCTCGCCCTGGCGGTCGTCCCGGATGGCTCAGGCGTGCTGGCTGCCTGTCTCGATGGTCAGGTCCTGCATCTCGATCCCGAAAACGGATCCACCCGACCCCTCGGTCGTCACGAAAGCTATGCCAGCGGCGTGGTCTTGCTCCCCGACAACCGCACCGCCGTGTCCTCCGGCTACGACGGCGCCCTCCTCTGGCATGACCTCTCCGACGGCTCCGTCCCACGCCGCATCCAGGCTCATCGCTTCTGGTCCTGGGATCTCGCCGCCGCTCCCGACGGTTCCTTCATCGCTTCCGTCACCGGCCGTTACGAGGCCGGCGGTTACCGATACGAACCCGCACCGGAAACGGAGCCTTCCGTCAAGGTCTTCGACTCACGTACCGGCGAACTCCGACACGCCTGGTCCCACGTTCCCCCAGTCCAGGCGGTGGCCGTCTCCCCGGATTCACGCTTCGTCGCGGCCGGCAACCTCATGGGCGAGGTCCGCGTCTGGGACGTGACCAACGGATCCCAGGTCGGACAGTTCACCACCGACGACCTCACCAGTTGGGGCGTGATCAAGAGCCATCATTATCTCGGCGGTGTCTTCGCCATGCACTTCAGCCCCGACGGTTCAGATCTCTACGTCTGCGGCATGGGTCCCATGCGCGATCCCATGGCCGGCAATGGGGTCCAACGCTGGATCCGGTTCGACTGGCGACAGGGCAAGGTCCTCGGCAGGACCGCCGACGGCGAAAGCGGTCAGGGCTTGATGGAGGCGCTGGCGTTTCATCCGGATGGCAAATGGTTCGTCATGGCCGGACGCCTGTTCCAGGGGACCTGGAACCTCGCCCTGTTCTCCATCGACTCCGGAAAGAACCTGTTCTCCACCGACGCAAAACATCGCATCACCGACGCCCTCTGGATGCCCGGAGGAGACGAACTGGTCCTCGCCAAGGCCCGCCAGCAGGAGAAACAGAAGGACGGCCGCTGGCCCGAGTTCGGGCTCGTCGAGTTCCATCGACTCCATCGCGGTTGATCCACGCCCCGCACGCCCTCCATCCTGCCGCCCATGTCCACCCGTCGCTGGCCGTTCCCCAGTCTCATCGGTTGCCTGCTCCTCCTCATCGGTCTCTCCGGTTGCGTCACCAAATCCGGATCCCAACGGGAAACCGGCACCTGGAATCTCCCACGCCTCACCCAGACCCCGCCAGCCACCTGGGGAAACCAGACCGGTCTCGTCCAGGAAGTCTTCTACGAAGGCGAACCCCTCAACGGCAAATCCACCCGGGTTTTCGCCTACCTCGGTCGTCCCGCCGACCGCTCCACCAGTCCACGCCCCGCCATGGTCCTCGTCCATGGTGGCGGCGGAAAAGCCTTCAAGGACTGGGCCGAACACTGGGCCCGACGCGGCTATGTCGCCCTCGCCATGGACCTCGCCGGCAATGGCCCCGATGGACGCCTTCCCGATGGCGGCCCGGACCAGTCCGATGCCGTGAAGTTCCGCGACTTCACCTCCGACGACGCCGTCAACATGTGGAGTCACCACGCCGTCGCAGCCGTCGTGCGCGGTCATTCCCTCCTGCGTTCTTTGCCCGACGTCGACCCCGACCGCATCGGCATCACCGGCATCAGCTGGGGTGGCTACCTGACCTGCATCGTGGCCGGCATTGATCCCCGACTGAAGGTGGCCGTGCCCGTCTACGGCTGCGGGTTCCTCGGCGACAACAGCTATTGGAAGGATCGCTCCATCGCCGCCATGACGCCCGATGCCCGCCAACGCTGGCTCCATCTCTTCGACCCCGGCAGCTACCTGGCCCAGGTGACCTGCCCGATCCTGTTCCTCAACGGCACCACGGACTTCGCCTATCCCCTCGACAGTTATCAGAAGTCGTATCGGCTCGTGCCGGAACCGTTCCGGCAGGTTTCGGTCGTCGTCGGCCTGCCACACGGCCACATCTGGACATTTCCTGAAGTCGACGTCTTCGTGGACCAAGTCCTGAAACAGGCCCCACCCCTGCCCCGCTTCACTCCACCTGTCGTCGATCAAGGGCAACTCATCGCCACCCTCCTGTCCGACGCCGGCACGGGCACCGCCACCCTCAGCTACACCACCAACACCGGTCCCTGGCACGAACGCGTCTGGCTCACCGCACCCGCCACCGTCAGCGGCAACCGCATCTCCGCTCCACTCCCCAGTCACCCGGACTGGACCGCCTTCCTTTCCTGGACGGACCCACGCGGTCTCCGGGTCAGCAGCGAGCATGCGGAGTCACCCGAATGAATCCCCCATCCCCGGAGCGCTGAGAGCCTGTCGCCGTCAGACATCCCACCGGCGAGTGACACTCGCCGCTCCGATCCTTTCCCCCGGAGCGCGGAATTCATTCCGCACCCCAATCCCCCATCCCCGGAGCGGCGACGTTCGGTCGCCGGTTGCGCACTCGCCAGAATCCGCAGGATGAGAAATGCGTCCGCATCTGGACACGCCCGGTCCTTCCCTGAATCCACAGCCCCTTTTGACGAATCCGACGGTCGCGGGTACTACCAATGTCCACACGGGTCCCGCACGGCCCCTGAACCAGTAGATCCAACATGAAAAAGACATCACTCCTGTCGCGCCTCCTTGCGGGCGCCACTTCCCTCCTCTTCGCCGGATCAGCCTTGGCGGACCAACTCACCCCAGCCTGGCAGATCGAAGCCAATTCCGAATCCCAACCCTACATCGATGCCGGCAACCTCACCCGCGGCATCACCTATGTTCCCGGCAGCAATTTTGTCGCCGTCGCCACCCGGGCCGGCGGTCCCCAGGTCCTCCTCCTCGACGCCGCCACGGGCGCCGACGGTTCCGAACTTCCCGAGTCTCCCGGACCCCGCACCCTGCTCAACACCGACCTGTTCGGTGACGGCATCGTCACCGGGGGCACCTTCCCCCTGAACCTCGTCGGAGCAGCCGAGGACGGTGCGATCTATGCCGTCAACCTCGCCACCTCCACTGCCCAACCCGTCCGGATCTATCGATGGGCCCGGGCCGACATCAATGAACCCGTCAGCCTCGCCTATGGCGAAAGCCCGCTGGTCGAACTCGAACTTCCCGCCGATGTCGCCAATGACGGCCGTTTCGGTGACACCCTCGCCGTCCGGGGCGGCGGCACCTCCACCGAGATTGTCCTCTCGTCCCGCACCGGCCGTTACCTGCTCGTCTTCCGCACCGAAGACGGCGTGAACTTCTCCGTGACGGGCTACACCACCGACATCCCGTCCGGCGGCGCCGGTCTCGGCCTCGCCTGGGGCAAGGGCAACACCGTCTTCACCAAGTCCGTCGGTCAACCCCTGCGCCACCTCGAACTCGTCGAAGCCTCCAGGACTGCCCGCACCGTCACCACCTACTCCACCGCCATCGCCCCCACCGGCGGCGCCAATCTCGGTTCCGATTCCAACGCCAATCGCCTCGCCATCGTCGACACCTCCGGCCACACCGTCCGTGTCCTCGACATCTCCAATCCCGCCGCCCCCATCCTGATCGGCACTCCCCTCGCTTTCCCCTCCGCCAATCCCAACGGCAACGGCACCGGCGCCGCCGCCTTCAGCGAGGACACCCTCTTCGCACTCGACACCAACAACGGCCTGATCGCCGCCACCATCGAGATCACCCTTGACCCGCCCTCCATCGCCACCCCTCCGGTCGGTGGCAACCCCTACACCGGCACCACGTTCACCTTCAGCGTCGCCGCCCAGGGCACCCCGCCCCTGTACTATCAATGGTTGTACCAGGACGAAGTCATTCCCGGCGCCACCCAGGCCACCCTGGTCCTCACCAACCTCACCCTCTCCCAGTCCGGAGCCTATGCCGTTGTCGTCTCCAATGCCGTGGATTCCGTCACCAGCGCCAACGCCACCCTCACCGTCCGCGCTCCCTTCGCCACCCCGGTCCTCACCCCCGCCTGGAACATCCTCCCCGGCTCCCGTGACACCGTGAACACCGACTCCACCCAACGCGGTCTCGCCGTCAATCCCGTCACCGGCAACGTCCTCTACGTCTCCCGCACCGGCGGCAATCGCATCGTCGTCCTCGACCCCGTCACCGGCGCCGAAAAACATCGCCTCGCCACCACCGATTTCGAAGGTTTCCCCATCGTCTCCGGCGGAACCATCCCCGCCAACATGATCGCCGTCGGCGCCGATGGCGTCGTCTACCTCGCCAACCTCAACCTGCCCGCCGCCGGCGCCGGCGCCCTCCTTCGCCTTTACGTCTGGCCCTCCGACGCCCCCGACGTCGCCCCCGAATTCATCGAGATCACCGATCTCCCCGCTGACATCCGGTTCGGCGATACCCTCGCCGTCCGTGGTTCCGGCGAGAACACCGAACTGCTGTTCGGTTCCCGCTCCAGCACCTCGTTCGCCATCGTCACCCTCGCCGGCTTCACCGCCACCAGCCGGATCTATTCGCCCGCCGATGTCTCCCCGGGCGCCTTCGGCCTCGGCATCACGTTCGGTCCCGGCAACAGCGTGTTCGCCACCGCCGCGGGTCAACCCATCATCCACGTGGCCTTCGATCCCGCCTCCGGCGAGGCCACCGTCGCCCGCACCTATGCCGCAGCACTGATTCCCAGCAGCGTCGCCCATCTCGCCTACGACACCACCCGCAGCCTGCTCGCCGGTACCGCTCTCGAAACCCCAGACAACATCCTGCTCTACAGCCTCGCCGACCTCGATGCCCCGGCCCTGCTCGATCAGGAACTCCTCCCGGTCGACAACGCCAACGTCAATGGCACCGGCGCACTCGCCTTCGCCGGCGACCGCCTGTTCGCCCTCAACTCGAACAACGGCATCCACGCCTACACCATCAACCTCACCCCGGCCGTGGCCCCCACCCTCACCGCCACCCTCGACGGTGCCAACCTGGTGATCTCCGTCGCTGAACCCGGAACCTTCAACGTCGAATCCACCACCACCCCGTTCACCGGCTGGACCACCGTGGGTACCGTGAGCACCGCCCTGCCGTTCACCACCTCCGCCGCCAACGGCAACGCCTTCTTCCGCGCCGTCGCCCGCTGAGAAGCCCGCCTCCAAATCGCCTCCCACCATCCATCGGAGGCGACCATTGCAACCTCACGGGACGGATCCTTCCAGGGTCCGTCCCTTTTTCTTGAGCCCGCCGACACGACCGATCTTGCCGCATGGATGCTGAGAGCCCGTCTGAAAACTCCCAGGGGTGCGGCGGCGAGAGATTTGGCTGAAAGCCGAGGCGTGAGCGACGAGCCTATCCGCAGTGATCTGTAAGGAGCGAACAACGAAGGATTTCAGCCAAAGATCCGTCGCCCGAAGGGTTCCTCGCGGGAACAGGGCCCCTGGGAGTTTTCAGAAGGGCTCTGAGGCCGGATTGCCTTGCAGGCACAGATTCCATAAAGTGCCTGCATGTCGCACAGGCAGTACACCATCCGTGCCGTTCCCGCGGCCATAGACCGGGCATTGCGCCGCCGCGCCAAGGAAGAGGCAAAGAGCTTGAATGCGATTGTCGTCGAAACCCTCGCCCGCGGACTGAACCTCGTCGGCCAACCGACGATTCATACCGACCTCGATGCACTGATCGGGTCTTGGCAACAGGATCCCGCTTTTGACCGTGCGATCGCTGATTTCGAGCAAGTCGACCCAGAAGCCTGGAAATGAGGATCGCCCTCGACACCAACGCCTACAGCGATTTCATGCGGGGCGACACGTCCCGGGTTCGTGTCGTCCAAACCGCTCGGCAGATTTTCCTACCGCTATTCGTGCTGGGTGAACTTCGGGCGGGGTTTGCAGTCGGCAATCAGGAGTCCACCAACGCGGCGAATCTCCAGCGCTTTCTGAACAGCCCAAGGGTTGCGGTGCTCCTCCCTGACGAAGCGACCACAAGTCACTACGCCCAACTCTACCTTCAACTTCGGCGCAAAGCGGTAGCCATCCCTACAAACGACCTTTGGGTTGCCGCGCTCGCGATCCAACACCAACTGATTCTCTGCACCTCAGACAACCACTTCCAGCACCTGCCTCAGCTTCCCATATGCTGAATGCAGCGTCCCGGCACCGGCAGCGCTCCGCCCCAGAATCCCAAGATTTCCAGCGCCCCCTCCTTCGATCCCGGATAGCCTCCAGCCCGACGTGAAACGGATGTTTTCTCATGGGTTGAAGGGACTGGCACTGCTCCTCCTGACAGTTTGGATCCATACGCTCGACGCGGCGGCCCCGGTCGATTGGCTCCTCGATCCCACCCCCTACCGCGCCCGGGTCCAACCCAGCGCCGATGGCCGCGAGATCGAACTGTCCAATGGCCTCATCCGCCGCACCTTCCGTCTCCAACCCAATGCCGCCACCGTCACCCTCGACCACCTCATCACCGGCGAATCCATCCTGCGCGGCGTCAAACCCGAAGCCGTCATCACCCTCGATGGCCAACGTTTCGAAATAGGTGGCCTCAAGGGTCAACCCAACTACGCCTTCCTCCGACCCGAATGGATCGCCGCCCTCACCAACGATCCCGCCGCCTTCCAGTTCACCGGTTTCCAGACCGGCACACCCATCGAACGCCTCGCCTGGAAACGCGTCCGCCATCACGACACCCGTTCAATCTGGCCCCCTGCCGGCGTCACCCTCCGACTCGACTTCAAAGGTCCCGACACCGGCCCCGCACGCGGCATCCAGGTCTCCGTCCATTACGAACTCCACGACGGTCTGCCCTGCTACTCCAAGTGGATCACCATCTCCAATTCCACCGACCACACCGTCCGCCTCGATTCCTACGCCAGCGAAATCCTCGCCGCCGTCGAACGGTTCTCCGAAGTCGATGAACTCAGCGAAGGCCGGCTTCCCCCCAACATCCATGTCGAAACCGACATGTCCTTCGGCGGCATGCTCGTCTCCGGCGCCAATCGACGGTCCTATCGATGGCTCCCCGATCCCGAGTTCAACACCCAGGTAAACTACGAGAAGAAAACCCCCTGCCTCCTCGAAGTCGGCCCCGATCTCGGCCCCGCCCAATCCATCGCCCCCGGCCAGACCTTCGAGTCGTTCCGCGCCTGGATCCTTCCCCACGACAGCTTCGACCGCGAACGCTCCGGCCTCGCCGTGCGCCGCATGTACCGGACCGTCGCTCCCTGGACCACCGAGAACCCCCTCATGATGCACGTGGTCTCCTCCGATGGCGCCACCGTCACCAATGCCATCGAACAATGCGCCGCCGTCGGATTCGAAATGCTCATCCTGAGCTTCGGCAGCGGCTTCGACATGGAAAACGAATCCCCCGCCACCCTCGCCAAGGCCCGGGCCTTCGCCTCCCACGCCCGCAGTCGGGGCATCGAGATCGGCAGCTATTCCCTCCTCGCCTCCCGCGCCGTGGGCGGCGGCAACGACGTCGTCATGCCGCCCGGACAAAAGCCCGCGTTCGGCAATTCCCCCTGCCTGTGCAGCCAATGGGGCACCAATTATTTCCGCCGCCTCTACCAGTTCCACCGCGAAAGCGGCTTCACCCTCCTCGAACACGATGGCTCCTATCCCGGCGATCCCTGTGCCGCCACCCATCATGCCGGCCATCGTTCCCTGGAGGATTCGCGCTGGAACCAATGGCGCAGCATCTCCGACTTCTATCGCTGGTGCCGCGCCCAGGGATTCTACCTGAACGTTCCCGACCACTACTTCCTCTCCGGCTCGACCAAGACCGGCATGGGTTATCGCGAGGTCAACTGGTCCCTGCCCCGCGCCCAACAGGTCATCCACACCCGCCAGAACATCTACGACGGCACCTGGCAGAAGCTGCCCAGCATGGGTTGGATGTTTGTTCCCCTCACCGAATACCAGGGCGGCGGCGCCGCAGCCACCATCGAACCCCTCGACCAACACCTCGATCACTACGAACGCATGCTCGTCAGCAACCTCGCCCTCGGTGTCCAGGCCTGTTACCGCGGCCCTCGCCTCTTCGACACCGACCGCACCCGAGGCCTCGTGGCAAAATGGGTGGCGTGGTTCAAGCAACACCGCGAATTGCTCGAGTCCGATCTCATCCATGGCCGACGCGCCGATGCCCGCGATCTCGACTGGATGCTCCACGTGAATCCACGCGGCACACAACGCGGCCTGCTGGCCGTCTTCAATCCGCTCGAACAACCCCTCGCAAAAACCCTCCGCGTGAATGTCTACTACACCGGCCTCAGGGACCACGCCCGGGTCCGTAGCGAATCCGGCGAACCCCGCATCCTCCCCATCGACCGGGATCATCACATCGAACTCCCCGTCCACGTTCCCGCCCAAGGCATGGGTTGGTTCATTCTGGAATAACTCCATCCTCCTGGATTACCTTCCCGCCCCATCAGCATGGCCAAGGATCTTTCCCAATCCCATCGCGTGATCTGCCTCGGCGTCGGGGAGGGCTGGCCCTGTACCGATCGCCGGCACTCCGCCTACCTCTACCAGTTCGGCACCGAACACGTGCTCATCGATTGCGGCGAAGGCACCACCAGTGCCTACGCCGCCCTGGGTCTGGGACCCGATGCCCTCGACCGGATCATCCTCTCCCATCAGCACAGCGATCATGTCGGTGGCTTGTCCCTCTTCCTCCAGGGACTCTGGTTGGAGAAACGCTCACGCCCACTCACCCTTCACGCTCCCAGGGCCGCCATTCCCGCCCTCCAGGCCTGGTTCAAGGCCACCCTCCTCTTCACCGAACTCATCGGCTTTCCCATCCACTGGGAACCCCTCGTCGCCGGCCAACCCTTCGGCCCAGGCCCCCTCCGCATCACCCCGCATACCACCCATCACCTCGCTTCACTCCAGACCCGGTTCGCTGCCACCCATCCCGACACCTGCTTCGAATCCCTCAGTTTCATCCTCGAAGACGACGATCGACGGGTCGGCCACACCGCCGACATCGGGCTGCTGTCCGATCTCGAACCACTCCTCGCCCATCCGCTCCACCTGCTGATCTGTGAGGCTTCCCACGTCGATCCCGACCAACTCCTCTCCCATCTCCAAACCGCCTCCATCGGTCGCGTCCTCTTCATCCACCTCGAGCGCGAACTCTGGGCCAACCGCTCCAACTTCGAACAACTCGCCCGACAACGTCTCCCCGGTTCCCAACCCGCCGTGGCCATCGACGGTCTCTCCGTCCCGTTCTAGGCCAGTTTCCATCGCGACCTTCATGATCGGCGCCATCTGCGTCATCTGCGGATCCTTTCCCCCTCTTTAGGATGAGCCAGCAACCCGTGGTCCTCGTGGGCGCCGGTGGAACCACCACCGCCTTCGGCGCCGTCATGGCCCTGCGTCGCCACTGGTCCAGTCGCGTCCGGATCGTCGTATGCGACATGAACCCACCCCACCTGGTCACCACCAGCGTTCTCGCCGATGCCTTCGAACAGGTCCCTCCCGCCCGTGACCCCGCCTTCCCAGACACCCTGCTCGACCTCTTCCAACGGCAACGCATCAACACCTGGCTCCCCCTGTTGCCCGATGAAATCCGCATCGCCCGCGAACTGTCCCGGGCCTGCCTGCTCCCCACGGATTTCCATCTGCTGACCGGATCGGACGCCGCCGCCGAAATCAGCGCGGACAAACTCCTCGCCGCATCCCGCCTCGAAGCCATGGGCATCCGGGTCCCCCAAACCACCCCGGCTTCCCAACCCTTCCCCGCCACCCACTACTTCCTCAAACCCCGCGACGGCACCGGCAGCCGCGGCGCCCGCGCCATCGCCGCCCAGGACCTCGCCGCCGCAATCCAGGAGAACCCCGACGCCTGGATCGTTCAAACTTCCGGCTCCCCACCCGAGATCACCGTCGACGCCTTCCACGATCCCGCGACCGGCTTCTGCCGTGCCCTGGGTCGCGAACGCATCGAGATCAAGGCCGGTGTCTCCACCAAGGCCCGGATCTTTGAGGATCCCGAACTCCACGCTCTCGCCCTCCGCTTGGGAACCGGATTGGCCTTCGAAGGAAGCTTCTGTTTCCAAGTGATGCGCTTCGACGGCCAATGGGGCGTCGTCGATCTCAACACACGTCCAGGCGGTGCCACCGCCATGTGCTGGCAGACCGGCAACGATTTCTTCGCCGCCACCTTCGCCCATGCCTGGCACGAGGACATCGCCCGCTTCTTCCGCCCCCTCGACCACGATGTCTTCGTCACCCGCCAATACGCCGAGTTCGTCACCGGTTGACCCGTGAAACGCCTCGCCCTCGACCTCGACGGGACCCTGATCTCCTGCGAACCCAGGCAGTCCACCGTCCTCCGCGCCGTCGCCGCCCTCCATCCCGTCACCGTCGATCCCATTGCCGTCTGGTCCCTCAAACGCGACGGTCTCAATACCCGCAACGCCCTCGCCCGATCCGGCATCGAACCGACCCTCGCCGCCCGCATCGCCCACGATTGGCAACGCCAGATCGAAGACCCCGTCTGGCTCGGACTCGACACCCTCCTGCCCGGCGTGGAATCCACCCTCACCCGATGGAAACAACTCGGCTGGCAACTGGTCGTCGTCACCGCCCGTGCCCGTCCCGAATGGGTTCAACCCCAGATCACACGCCTCGGATTGGATCGTTGGATCCATGCCGTGGAAGTGGTCCCACCCGGTGACGCCGCCACCCACAAGGCCACCTTCCTCCACACCCGCGGTTTCCTCGGGTTCATCGGCGATACCGAATCCGACCACGCCGCCGCCAGCACCGCCGGGATTCCCTTCATCGGAGTCGCTTCCGGACAACGTTCCCCCCAACATCTCCTCCGCTGCGGCGTCCGGGACATCGTTCCGGATCTCGCCTCGGCAGCAGAGCGATGGCCAACAACGCGCACCGGACCAGACCCAGCATGAACCCGGGTGGAGTCAACATCATCAACAGCATCCACGCCTGTCGGATCGTCGAGTTGCCCAAGATCTCCGATCCTCGCGGCAACCTCACCTTCATCGAGGAGGACCGTCACATCCCCTTCCCGGTCCGCCGCGTCTATTACCTCTACGACGTCCCCGCCGGCGCCGAACGCGGCGGGCACGCCCACAAGAACCTTCACCAACTCGTCATCGCCCTGTCCGGCAGCTTCGACATCGTGCTCGATGACGGTCGCGAAAAGATCCGACACCAGTTGAACCGTCCCTACCTCGGTCTCCACCTCTGTCCCATGGTCTGGCGCGACATCGGCAATTTCTCCTCCGGCGCCGTCTGCCTGGTGTTGGCCTCCGAATACTTCGATGCCGAAGATTATCACCGCGATTACCCAGCCTTCCTCTCCGCCGCTCAATCCTATCAAGCCTCCCTCCTGCTTCCCCATGGACTATCGAAAACTGGGAAATGAAGTGACCTCACGGTCCGACGCCGAGGTCGCGGCCGGCATCGACACCCGCGATCTCCTGACACGTCGCCTGCCCGGCATGGGTCCCAAATGGGACATCCATCTCCCCGCCTTCCTCACCGCTCCCGCCCTCGCACGCCTGCTCTGGCTCGACTCCGTCTACCGCACCGCCCTCAACGTGCCCGGTTGCGCCGTCGAGTTCGGTTCCCAATGGGGCGCCTCCCTCAACACCTTCCTCCTCCTCAAACAGATCCACGAACCCTGGAATGCCGCCCGTCGACTCCTCTCCTTCTCCACCTTCGAGGAAGGCTTCCAATCCGCCGATGCCCAGGACGGTCACGCCGTGAAGGTCGGCGATTATGCCGTCGCCTCCGGTTGGCAGCAGGAACTCGAATCCCTCCTCCACTCCCACGAACTCCGCAGCCCGCTCCGTCCCGGTTCCAACTTCGAGGTCATCCCTGGCGATGCCCGCCTCACCTTCCCCGATTACCTCGCGCGCCACCCGGAACTCATCATCTCCCATGCCCACTTCGACATGGACGTCTACGGCCCAACCCGCGATGTCCTGCGCCTGGTCCTGCCCCGGATGCCGCGCGGCGCAGTCCTGATCTTCGACGAATTGAACTGCCCCTCTTTCCCCGGCGAAACCGTCGCCGTCGAAGAAGTCCTCGGGATCTCCAGACTCAACCTCCGCAAATCCCCCTTCCAACCCTACTCCTGCTACGCCGTCATCGAGTAGGCACGCCCCCCTCCCCCTCTCCTGCATCT
>CAZDYB010000083.1:11728-12148 GCA_964509045.1 uncultured Akkermansia sp. | reverse complement strand
CGGTTCAATCCATGCCTTCAGCGCCGGGAGCACCGGCACGAGCCTCCGCGCCCGGGTCTTGGTCTTCGATGCCCGGAGTTCCACCCATTCCGTCCCGATGTCGCGCCACTCCATGCGCCGGATCTCTGCATGCCGGAGACCAGCGAACGCACCCAGGGCCACGAACGGTATCATGGGAGGCGGGGTGACGGCGAAGATCCGGGCCAGCTCCTCCGGGGTGAACACCTCAATCTCCGTCTCGCTCCGTCGACGTTCGATCACCGACAGATCGAGGGCGCCCTTGGCGAGCCATCCCCGGCGCTCGGCGAAGGACACCAAGTTGGAAAGCGCGATCAGGTAGTTCGTCCGCGATCGGGCTGACACCGACCGAATCCCATCGCCCTTTCCGGTTTTGATCGACGCCAACCAGTCCTCCACGTG
>CAZDYB010000083.1:7803-11718 GCA_964509045.1 uncultured Akkermansia sp. | reverse complement strand
AGGTAACCGACCGGTAACCGGACGGTTCTCGCGAAAGAACCGAGTCTGGACCGCAGATCCTTGAGGTGTACCCGGGACAGACCCATGCCCTCCTTGTGAGCCATGAACGCATCCACGATTGCAGGGATGGGAGGACACTCCTCCTCCTCAGGGTGCCGGGTGAGGTAGTCGCGGACAGCCTGAATCAGGGTTACCCCGGGTGGGAGAAGGTCGATTGCGGACCTCCAATCGGAAATTGCGTGATCCAACCGCCAGCCAGACCCCTCAACGCTGCGGTGGGCTGCCACCGCCAGCGCATTTTCCATCGCTCCGAGGGTGACGACACCAGAAGCTACCCCCTGAGCCAGTTCCTGGGCCTTGGTCCGGGCGAAGGTTTTTGCCGTTTTGAGGTCGGGGAAGGTCCGCTCCTGCCGCCTGCCCTCCACCGGAACCCAGGTGACCCGGAACGAAACCCGGCCATCGCGGCGGGTAATGCGGTAAATCGGCACGCTGACGGCTCCTGACCGGACCACCACCGGCCTTTGCCGTGTGCTCGGCGTGTGCGCTTTCACCAAAACCTCCGATTTCCGCGGGAAAAGTGGCGGGAGTGGCGGGACTCGAACCCGTAACCTCTGCCGTGACAGGGCAGCGCTCTAACCAATTGAGCTACACCCCCGCGGTGCGGCGCGCTTTGTACCGTGCCTGTGCATCCGGTCAAAGTCCTTTTTCCAGAAACCTGCGCGCCGATTTCAATCGAGGCCCTGTGACCTCAACGAAGTGGTCTGGAAAAATGGATTCGGGCTGCGAACGCCAAGGAGGTGGGGGTGGGGAACCCCGCTGAAGAAACGTCCCGCAGCCCGAATCGGTTTTGAGATTAGAAAGGGTGTCATGGAAGTCAACTCGCCCGTCTGGAAATTATGGATCCGTGTTTTTGCCTTCGCCTCGAACCTCTGACGGTTCCCGGGATCCAGCCTCCCGGACGCGTTCCAGGATGACTTCGGGAAGGTGCGGTTCGTCTCCGATGCTGCGGCTGTACCAGATCCAATGTCCGTCCTTGAAGGTGGGGCTGATCCAGGTGGGACAGCCTGTTGCCAGGCGCTCCTGTACGTGCGCTGGATCGGCGCCGAGCAACACCGGGATGTCTTCGTAGCTATGGAGACCATCGCTGATGAAAAACGGGACCATGACGATGTTCGGGGTCCCGGCGAGGGAATGGCAGTCGCCGATCCGGGGTTCTTCCTCCATGAACACCCCATGGACGTCGTTGAACTGACCGGCTTCGCGCAGTCGTTGGACCTGGTCTTCGATGGCTTTTCGTGAGTTCTCCGAGTTGCCGGTGCCATGTCCGGCGATGAAAACCGAGAGTTCCCGGGGTTGGGGCACACCGTGGGGAGCCGGGTGTTGACGCACCACTTCGAGGGCGCGTCGTGCGAGGACATGGGTCATGGACGGGTGGGTGCCCACCGGTCCGCAATAGTGGACGATGTGGGAACCCACGCGCCCGGTCCGCTCGAATCGGTCGGAGGATGCAGGGGCGAGACCCAGCTCTCGGGGGATCACCTGTTCGGTGAAGTAGCCCTCGGAGATGAAGAGGGGGACAACGAACACGGTTGGGAACCTTGCGGCGCGCAGGACGCCGGCGATGGAAGGTTCCTGCTTCCAATAGGCTTCAAGGACCTGTCCGAACACTCCGCGGTTGCGGAGGGCATCGGCATGCGAACGGGTTGGGGTGGCCGACTCGCGATTGAGGGTGGACCCATGACCAATCAGAACCAGTGTGGAGTCTTTGAAGCTCACGACCAACCTTGGACCGAAGGTGGATCCGGGCAAGATCGGACTCACCGGAAGGGCGCGTGGGGGGATTCCGATGCCCTGGACGGGCGTCGCATCGGTGGAGACGGAGATCGCGGTTGCCTGATGTTGGTTCCGGGGGTAGGGGAGAACCGTGACAGGCGTCATCCTGGTACTTTTGGCTTCGTTCGGCGTGGTGGTGGGTGGAGCTGTGGGCATGGTGACGTTGCACCGTCGGCTGTTGCGCCAGTGGCGTCGGCAGAACCGGATGATTGATCCCCTGAGCCAGGTGACTTCGGCGCGTCGTCGGGCCATCGGCGTGCCATTACCTGGCCGATGGCTGGCGATCCGCTCATCCAACACCCACCACATCCGCGAATCGTTGTCGCTTCGGGGACCTGGAGTGATCTGGAGCGAGGCCTTGGGTCGGGCGCGGGAGCGGGGGCTGTTTGTTTCGCAACCGGTGGATGGCTGGACCCTGGTGGTGGGGGGGGCCTTGCCGGATCCGGTCATGGATGTGGATCAGTTGTATCGCTTTCTGATGGAGTTGAGCCTGGAGGTTGGGGAAGTCCAATACTTCAGCCTGGACCGGGTATTGGGTTTTCATGCCTGGGCGCGGCTGAAGGATGGACGGGTGATGCGGGCGTATGCGTGGGCTGGGCAGGCGGTTTGGAATGAAGGTCGGATGACGCTGGACGAGAGGCTGCTGGGATTGCGCTGCCACGAGTATGGGGCTGAGCAGCCGGTCCTGGAATATGGGCAGACCAGCCCGGAGTTCACGAATGCGGAGCGGGTGCCGCTGCTGGCGCGGCGCTGGGGACTGGATCTCGCCTCGGCGACGGAGGTGTTGCTGCATCAGGAGGGGGTGGAGTCGGATGAGTCTGGCTCGGTGGGATGAGCGGTGGGTGATGGTGCCGGGCATCGGCGCACTGGAATGGGTTGGGAGTGAAGGCGGGGTGGTGGAGTTGTCCGGGGAGTTGGATTTCAGATAAGGCGTCGTGCCTCGCCGGCATGGCGACGCGGAGGGGTTGCGGTTCAGATGGAGGGGTTCCCCGGTAGGTCTGCCTGCGTATGAATTCCTCCTCTGCATCCATCTCCCTGCTTCGACTGAAGCGTGCGGGTTTCACCCTGATCGAGTGGTTGGTGGTGATTGCGATCCTAGCGATCCTGGCGGGGATGTTGTTGCCGGCGTTGTCGAAGGCGAAGGGGAAGGCGTTGGCGACGGCGTGTCTGAACAACTGCAAGCAGATGGGGTTGGCCACGGTGATGTACGTGCAGGAGTACCAGGTATATCCTGGATGCATCGACACGCGGAACGGGAGTCCGACCTACGGTTCCTATCTTTGGCCGTTGCGCCTGTTTTCCCAGATGGGCACCAACCGCAATTCCTTCTTCTGTCCTGCGGGCAAACCGCAGTGGCGATGGGACACCAACGTCAATCGAACGTTGCGCAAGGGGATGAACTTCGTCGGAACACCGATCGGGGGGAACCAGCAGGCGGCCTTCACATATGGCTACAACGACTGGGGATTGCGGGACCCATTCCAGATGCCGCAACTGGGATTGGGCGGGGACATCGGGAGTGTACCGGAGGTGCGCGAATCGGCGGTGGTGGCGCCGGCGAACATGATCATGATCGCGGATTCCCGGACCGACACGAACTGGGACGGCAACATTGATGCCCGCCAGTCGGATCAGTGGCCGGCCAAGCGTCACAATAACCGCAGCAATTTCCAGTTTGCGGATGGCCATGCGGAGTCGGCGCGGCGTGCGGATGCGGTGAATCCGAGGAACCTCGAATGGCGGCGGCGTTGGAACAACGACAACGAACCGCATCTCGAAGTGGGGAACTGGCCGGAAGACCGGGGCAACACCCGCGATTGATCGGGTTTCCGGTTGAAGGACGGGGTGTCGGCGTGCTGTTTTGGGCGGGAGATGGCCGACACGCCGAATCTTCTGGTGAAACCGGGACGCCTGACGTCCCTGGATGCCCTGCGTGGGTTCGACATGATGTGGATCATGGGAGCGGACTCGATCGGGGTGGTGCTGGATCGGTTGACCCATGGGCAGACCGGGTGGGTCCGGCATCTGGCGGAACAGGTCGAGCATGTGCCGTGGGATGGGTTCCGGTTCTACGACCTCATC
>CAZDYB010000083.1:0-7793 GCA_964509045.1 uncultured Akkermansia sp. | reverse complement strand
ACTATTCGTCTTCATCGCCGGTGTTTCCATGGCGATGTCACTGGGGCGCACGGCGGCAACGGAAGGCAAGGATGCGGCCTTCCTGCGTTTGCTGAAGCGATCCGTGCTGTTGTATGCGTTGGGATTGTTCTTTTACGGCGGAATCTCGCAGGGATGGGATCAGGTCCGGTATGTGGGGGTGCTGCAACGGATCGCGACGAGCTATTTTGGAGCGGGCCTGTGCTTCCTTTTCTTCAAGCCGCGGACCTGCGTCGGGATCTGCATCGGGCTGTTGGTGGGGTATTGGGCATTGATGACCTGGGTGCCGGTTCCCGGGGTGGGAGCGGGTAATTTCGAGGAGGGCAAGAACCTGGCGAACTGGATCGATTTCAGGTTCCTGCCCGGCAGGCGTTGGGATGGGGATCATGATCCGGAGGGGCTGCTCAGCAGTCTGCCAGCTGTGTCCTCGTGTCTTCTTGGGGTGTTCGCGGGATTGTGGCTGAAGGACGAACGGATCGGGACGACGCGGCGGATCGGGGGTCTGGTGTTGGCGGGGTTGGCGATGTTGCTGCTGGGTTGGGCATGGAGTTGGCAGTTTCCGATCATCAAGAAGCTCTGGACTTCGACGTTCGTCCTGGTGGCGGGTGGATGGAGTTGCCTGTTGCTGGCGTTGTTCCACTGGGTGGTGGATGTGCGGGGTTGGACCCGGTGGTGCCAGCCCTTCCTCTGGGTGGGGTTGAATCCGATCACGGTGTATCTGTCGGGTGCCGTGATCAGTTACGATGCGTTGTCGCGGCGTGTGGTGGGGGGGCCGGTGCTGGGATGGCTGGAAGGGATCCAGCCGCACCTGGGCGAGTTGCTGGTGGCGGTAGTGGGGATCGGGTGTGGGTTCCTGCTGGCCTGGTTCCTGTATCGTCGCCGTCTTTTTCTCCGACTTTGAACCCTTGCTCCAACCATGCCTGAATCCCAGCCCAGCAGGACCCGATCCGTCCCCCATCCGGATGACGTGGCTTCGCAACGTCTGATGTCCCTCGATGTCCTCCGGGGCTTCGACATGTTCTGGATCGTGGGCGGGGGAGCCTTGGTGGGGGCGCTGGAACGGGCTTCGCCGGGAGGATTCCTTGGGACGATCCGGGCGCAACTGACCCACGTGGACTGGGCTGGGTTCCGTTTCTACGACCTCATCTTCCCGTTGTTTGTGTTCATTGCGGGTGTTTCGTCGGTGTTTTCCCTGACCAAGGCGAAGGAATCGGGAGGGCAAGCCCAGGCGATGCGGCGGGTCCTGATGCGGGGTTTGCTGCTGTTTGTGCTGGGAGTGTTCTATAGCGGCGGAATCAAGGACGGCTGGGAGAACGTGCGATGGTTGGGAGTGCTGCAACGGATCGCCCTGAGTTATACCGGTGCCGGCCTGCTCTATCTGTTCCTGCCGATCCGGGCCCTCGCGGCGGTATGGATCACGACCCTGTTGGGTTACTGGGGCCTGGTTTCCGGGTTGCCGATCCGCGACATCCAGCTGGCCCGTGTACCGATGGCGGCCCTGATGGAGCGGACGGGTGAGACCAATGCGGCGGTCCTGTACCAGCAGGCGACGGGGACCGTGCGCGGAAGTGCGGCTGTTCCGGGCTATAACTATGTCAATCACTTCGATTTCCGGTTCCTGCCCGGAAAACTCTACGACGGGTATTCGGATCCGGAGGGAATCCTGTCGAACATCCCGGCGGTGATGACCTGTGTGCTGGGGGTGTTTGCGGGGGTGTTCCTGCGCCGCGAAGGAATGGGGCCCGGGGGCAAATCCCTGTACCTGGTTCTGGCGGGGGTGTTGCTCGTGACAACGGGTTTTGGATGGGGACTGGTGTTCCCGGTGGTGAAGAAGCTTTGGACCTCCAGCTTTGTCCTGATGGCCGGGGGGTGGAGCCTGATCCTGCTGGGGATCTTCCATCAGGTGGTGGATGTATGGCGGGTTCGATGGTGGTGTGCGCCATTCCAGTGGATCGGGATGAATGCCCTCACGATCTATATCACGGCCAACATACTTGGGCCGACCGGAGGTTGGCAGGCGATCGCTGGCCGGGTGGTGGGCGGGCCGGTGGCGGGGGCGCTGGGTGACCTGGGTCGCCCCATGCTGGCATTGGCAGGCCTTGGGGTGATGCTGTTGTTTGCCCGGTTCCTCTACAAGCGCGGGATCTTCCTGCGGCTTTGAGGCTGGGTGCCGGAGGGGGGCAGCCGCAGATTTCGCAGGTTACCCAGATGGGGAGGGAACTGACCCAGTGTGAGACATTGAGTTGAATCTGACCTGGTGGGTGATGGTATCGCGGTCTCGGCGGCTTGCCCTCACGTTTGGGGGGTTATTCCCTTTGCTGGGACAGCACGTTGGCGAGGGAGGAATCGGAGAGGAGACCGGCCTGGTGGAGGGAGCGGGCATGGGCGGCCTGGCGCGGGCCGACGCGGTTGGATTTCCGTCGGTTGAGGGTCGCGGGCATGAGTTCGAGGTTGGCGAGTTGGTTGCCGATCTCGGGAGCGAGGCTGACGGGGACGATGTGGTCCACCTCGGCGGCCTCGCCGGCATAGGGACCCCGGGTGATGACAGCGGCCCGACCATCATGGAGACGTTGGAGGTTGTCGGGGGTGACGAGTCCGAGACGGGTGGCGATGTCGAGGTTGCGGAGGAGGGAGGCTTCGACGAGGGGCCGACTGGGGCCGGTGACGCCGGCCCAGTCGAGGCCAAGGCGCAAGGTATTGGTCGGGTTGAATCCGCGGTCGCGACTGGAGGCGAGCCAGTAGACGGTGCGGTTGAGGATCGGGTTGGCGCCGCGTTTGGGGAGGCGGGCGAGGGAGGCGGGGCGGGTGAGGGAGGCGATCTCCCAGGCGGCGGGCAGGGGTGTGAACGCCGTGCCCGCGGCGAGGAGAAGGGCGCCGACGAAGCCCCACCACCAGCCCAACCGCCGACGGCCTCCGCGTTTCCGGGATCGTCGGCTCATTCCCGGCTAGTTGAACATCCGATGGCTGCGATCGCCGCGGGACATGAGGAAGGCGGTGAGATCGAGGATCTCGTCTTCCTTGAGGGTGTTGAGCATTCCTTCGGGCATGGGCGACATCCTGGAAGTCTCGATGGAGAGGATGTCGGTGCGCTTGATGTTGGTGAAGCCGCCGGGATCGGTCATGTCGGTGGCGAGCATCAGGGTTTCGTCATTCAGGTTGGCGATGCGTCCGACGACGGTTTCGCCATCCTTTCGGGTGACGATGATGGGTGCGTACTGGTCGCTGACTTCCTTGGAAGGTTCGATGATGGACTCGAGGAGGTCGCGTGAAGAGAACCGACCGGCGATCCCGGTGAGATCGGGGCCGACGGCACCGCCTTCGGTGGCGAAGCGGTGGCAGGTGTAGCAACCGACGGCGCCGAAGAGTTCGCGGCCGCGGTCGTAGTTGCGGGCCTTCAGGCCTTTTTCGAGGACGGGGACGAGATCATTGACGGTCCATTCCTTCACGGTGGCGCGGCCTTCGAGAAGGGTTTCGAGCGGTTTGCGGACGACGGGTTTGGCATTGAGGACAGCTGCCAGGGCGGATTTCTCGTCAACGGAAAGGGTGGTGATGGCGTCGTTCTTGATGTCGCGCAGGAATCCGGCGAGGGAAGCGCCGCCGCGGAAGGAGGCGGCGCGGAGGAACCAGTTGAAGTAGGCGGTGCGGAGTTCGGGAGTCCAACCGGTCTTCAACCCGCGCAGGGTGCGGGCGTAGTCCAGTTGTTCCTCCTGGGTGGGCGCGGAGAGCATGGCCTTGGCCACCTTGGCGGCGGCGTTGGGCGATTCGAGATAGACCAGCATTTGGGAGAGTTCGGCGTTCATGTCGCGCCGGGTGGTCGGGAAGAGCGGATCGAACCTGGAAATCAGGGCGCTGCGCGTGGTGGCGTCGGGAGCGCCGAGGCGGGTGAAGACCACGCTGTAGACCCGCAACAGGTCCAGTCGCTGGGAATCACTCAACCGATCCCAACGGATGCGTTCGAGGGCGGACAGGACAGCAGGCTGGAGGGAGGGATCCGGGGTGGGATCGGTGGGTTTGCGATGGGGAAGATCCCGAGCGGAAGCGCGGGCCAGGGCGAGAAGCGCGTGCATGGAGGCCACGGGATTCTTTTCGGCGAGGGCGCGTTCCCTCCATTCGGAAACGGGTTGCGATTCAATGGCGACGCGGGCGGCGAAGCGGAGGTTGCGGTCGGCACTGCCGAGGAAGGGCCAGGCGGTGACGACGGCGGCGGGATCCTTTCGACCGTGGAAGGATTCGAGTTGGCGACGTTGGTCGCGTTGACCTTCGCCACCACTGATGCCGCGGGAGTGAGCGGTGGATTCGCGACCGGCATAGGTGACGCGATAGAGGGCGGACTGGGTGCGTCGACCGCCGATGGCGAAGTAGAGGGCGCCGTCCTTGGGATTGACGAGGAGATCGGTGAGGGGGAGGGGGGAACCCGAGATGAATTCCTCACTGACACCGGTGAAGCTGGAACCCTCGGGCTTGAGATGGACGGCATAGAGCTTGCCGTAGGACCAGTCGGCGATGAAGAAGGCGTCCTGGTACTTGGCGGGAAACCTTGCGCCATAGCCAAAGGTGACGCCGGTGGGGGAGCCGGGCCCGATATCAACGACGGATCCGAGGCTGTCGGGGTAGTGGGCGGGCCATTTGCCGGCGCCGGCACGCCAGCCGAACTCGGCGCCGCTGACCACGTGATTGACCCGGGTGGGACGATACCACGGCGTGTTCATGTCCCATTCCATGTCGGCATCGAACGTGAACAGTTCCCCATGGCGGTCGTAGGCTGCGTCGTACTCGTTGCGGAAGCCGGTGGCGAAGAGTTCCCAGGTCTTGCCTTCGGGATCGGTGTTGGCGACCCATCCGCCGGGGGCGAGGACACCCTTCATGAAGCCATTGCCGTCCCACAACCGGGGCAGCAGATGATCCTCACCCCAGTGCAACGGCACCCGGCTGGTGTCCATGTTGGGAATCCGGGTCTGGTTGCCGACGATGATGGTGAGGGATTTGCCATCGGGATGGGGAAGGATGGCGTGGGGCCCGTGTTCACCGCCGCCTTCGAGTTTGCGGAGCAACTTCACGTCGTCGAAACGGTCGTCCCCGTCGGTGTCGCGGACCCGGTAGAGACCGCGTCCCTGGAAACTCTCCGTGGCGACCATCACGTAGAGGGAGTCGAAGGCGTAGAGGAGTCCCTGAGCCTGGCCGATGGCGATGTCGAGGGGTTCGACCACGAGGCCGGTGGTGGAGCCGAGGGGCGGGGTGATGACCCGATAGAGTTTGCCGTACTGATCCGAGACGATGAGGCGTCCCTTGGGATCGACGGTCATGGAGACCCAGGAGCCCTGCTCGGCCTTGGGGACGGTGTGGAGGAGTTCGACCTTGAAATCCGGCAGGGTCTTGAGTTGGTGGATCGGGGTGGCAAGACCTGCGATGGACGTGGTTGGCTGAGCCTGGGTGGTGGGGAACATCCAGAGAACGGACGTCAGCGCCAGGATGGGGCGCAAAGGAGTGGAACAGGGGGTGGACATGTTGGGGTGATGACGCGGCGACCTTGGCCGGTTTTCAAGGTCAAGGTTGTGGAAAAGTGGGGGCTGGAGCGGCGACGTTCGGTCGTCGGGATGACGCGACCCTGTTGGCGACCGTGGGTCGGGCGATTCCTGTGCGGAAGACGGGATCAGCGTGCCTGCGATCTCAGCAGGGGTTCGAGGACCTGCCAGACGTTGCTGGCGATCAGTTCGTGTCCGGCGGGGGTGGGATGGATGAGGTCGGGCTGATTCAGTTCGGGAACTCCGCCGACGGTTTCGAGGAGGTGTGGGACCAGGGTGAGGTTCTCGGCCTGGGCAACCTCGGGAAACACGGCCTTGAAGGCTTCCGCATGGTCGCGACCCATGGACGGCGGCATCTGCATGCCGGCCAGGATGATTCGGGTATCGGGCGACCTTGCCCGGACCTTGCGGACGATGCCGATGAGGTTGGTGCGGGTGGCGGTGGGGGGGATGCCCCGGAGACCATCGTTGCCGCCCAGCTCCAGGACGACGATGTCGGCGGGTTGCCGCAGGATCCAGTCGACGCGACGCAGGCCTCCGGCGGTGGTATCGCCGGAGACCCCGGCATTGATGACGGTGAACGGGAGTTGCGCCTCGTCGACGCGCGACTGGAGGCGGGCAGGCCAGGCTTCCTCCAGGGTGACGCCGTACCCGGCGGCAAGGGAATCGCCCAGGACGACGATGCGGCGGGGTGACGCGGGTTCGGCCGCACCGGCCGAGAGGGCGAGGCAGGCGGAGAAGACGATCCTTGCGAAGCGGCGCATGGACAGAAGATGGCGGTGAACGGGGTGAGGCGCATCCCGGAATGTGTGGGGGAGGGGACGTTGAATCATTGAACGCGCGCCTCCTGACGCAGCTTCCGCCAGAGGAGTCGATGGACGGGCGCCAACGGTCTGTTGCCATCCCACTCGGGGAGTGGAATCGAGCGGCGACCGGACGTCGACGCTCCGGAGCGGGAGCGTTGCGGCGGATGGAGCAGTTGGGCAGGATTGGCCGATGGAGTCACCTGACCAGCTTCGGGAACTGTTCCGGATGCAGCGCGCGCTCAACCTGCGGATCGGTGTGGATACCGGGACGATGGACGAGGCCGAGACGACGAAATGGATCCTCAATTACTGTCGGGCGATGGGGCAGGAGTTGGCGGAACTGACGGATTCGGTGCCTTGGAAGTGGTGGGCGAAGTACCAGAAGTTCGATGAACAGAATGCGCGGGTGGAGGTGGTGGACCTGTTGCATTTCCTGATCAGCATGGCGCAGGTCCTGGGGATGTCGGCGGACGATGTCTTCGATGCGTACGTGAAGAAGAACGCGGTGAACCTGCAGCGCCAGGACTCGGGCTACGTGACGAAGGATCACACCGATTCAGCCCACATCTGATCCGGATCCAGTTCGAGAACCCGCCTATGAATCTCTGCATCCGGGTCCATTTCTGGTCGTACTACCGCGAGATGACCGGCACCGCGCTGGCTGAGGTGGAGGTTCCGGAAGGAGCGACGGTGGCGGACGTGGTGGATGCGGTCCACGAGCGTTGGCCGGCGCTGGTGCCCTTGCGGGCATCGACCCTGGTGGCGGTCGGAGTCGATTATGCGGACGGAGCGCAACCGGTCCGGGTGGGGGACGAAGTCTCACTGTTTCCGCCGGTCCAGGGCGGATGAAGGAGGATGGCATGCACCGGGAATTGATCCTGACCGAAGAACCGATTGACGAGCGGGCATGGGTGGCGTCGCGGGTTGGCGGGGTGACCCGCGGCGCGGTGGTGACTTTTTCCGGAGTGGTGCGCGGATCCGAGCACGGGCGCGCGATAGCCGGGCTTGAATACACGGCGTTCGAGGCGATGGCCCGGCACCAGTTTGGACTGTTGCTGGACCGGATGGCCGTGCGGTGGCCCGTGGAATCGGTGCGGTTGGTCCACCGGTTGGGGCCGGTGGCCGCCGGGGAGGTTTCGCTGTGGGTCGAGGTGGTCGCGCCGCATCGGGCGGAGGCGTTTGCGGCGTGCCAGATGTTGATCGACGAGATGAAGCGGGTGGTGCCGATCTGGAAACGGGTGTTGGAATGAGGGGACTGCGGGCGGGTCGAAGATTCGATCACTTCGATCCGTGATCGAAGGGCCGGATGGGCAGGATCGCCCGGCTGCGGGAACGGGTGGGATGGGACCACCCGGTTCCGATGCGGCATCCCCGCGGATCAGAGGTACTCGTTGAGGATGGACTCCAGGAGTTCCTGGCGGCCGCTTTCGAGCCCGGTGACCTCACA